>NZ_CP155560.1:300000-555994 GCF_022095615.2 Bacillus thuringiensis | reverse complement strand
AATTAAAAGAGGCAGTGAAATAATTATATATAGTCAAAAGGGTTTGATATTTATCTCAAACCCTTTTTTAATAGCCTTTTTTTCATAAAACAAAAAATATCATCCAAAGTTTATATAAATAATATAGATTCCCCAAAGAATGTAACTAACTTGTGTTATGATATACATTGTAAATTCGAAACCAGTGAGCTTTCTTTCTCTTTTTATTTTTCGTAAATACAGATAAAAACAAAAAGTAGATAAAAGCATTAAGAATACAGAAACATTATATATATTCTCTATACTAGTAATAACCGATCAACTCCTCACCTGAAAATTAGTTAGTATAGAATAAGCATATCATATGAAAGTTTAACTTACTTCAAATCTACTTTTTTTCAACAGAATATACTTAATATTTTCATATTTAACAGAAATACTTGTTTAAAAAGATAAAAGAATCTCTTTTGCATCAATAGATTCACAAAAGAGATTCTAATTTTAGTTCATTTACTTATAAAATATCAGGCTTATTATTCATGAGGGTTAGGTGCAATATAAGCTGGAGCTGGCCCGCAAGTTACTGCAAAAGCAAATAACAACGCAGGCTTATATGGTAGCCCAAGCAACGAAAGCATTCCCAATGCTCCCCAGTAATCCTCTTTCTTAAGATACGATTTTATTTGATTAAAATATGATTTACTAATACCTAATGCATCCTGCCAACATCTTTCCCAAACGTTACTAGAGTACATATTAGATGGAATTTCTTCATCATTCATTATATAAACACCAGCTATAATAGCTGCTTTTTCTTCATTGTTATATGAAGATTTCGCTAACTCTTCTTTATTAAGAACATACTTACCTGTTTCTTCATCTTTTACCATTAATACCGAAAATATATATTCTAATTCTTTAACTTGAGCTTCTAATTCCTCGTGTGTTGCGTTGTATTTTTTCCCATCCTCTATAGTTGCAGCTGAAGCGAGAGTTGGGACAAAAACTAGAGTAAGAGCCATTAACATAAACATCATTTTCTTTAACATAGTGAATTAACCTCCAAAATTTAATTTTTCTTCTTCTCCCAAAACTATAAACTTACTATAGAAAGTTTCAAATTTCATCTAAATTATTTACATTTATCACCCTCAATTTCCAATATTTATAATAATATTAATACAACTAACTATAAATGTATATATTTTACAATCAATTTACCTATTACAATTATTAAGGTTTCAATATATAACTATAAAAAAGACTACTAACTTAGTTCTAAATATAGAAAAATATAATTTTCCTAATAGTATTTGAGATAAACTTATTTATATAATATTAATATATAAAGTTTTATTAATGAAACCTCATATTTATGTTATGCTAAGATTAAACAAGAAGCATCCAACAATCTTTGATTAATCAATACATTTTCTTTAGAGCTATATCAACAAGAAAAAACACTATATAGTGTCTTTTCTTATGTTTCATGCCTTTAATCAATAGTAAGAGGATATCTCTATACCCTCTTACTATTAATTGTAGTTAGAACTGCTGCTCCTGCAAAGAGAATATCTGAAAGACACTCTGAAATCTTTTTTGATTTTAATGAAAGAAAAACAACAGTAAATAATAGAATTAAAAAATAGTCCTCCACTAACCCTTTTTTGATTAGATGGAGGGCTATTTTTTTCATATTTTGGCAAGCGACAGTGAGGTAAGCCTGGATTTGGACAGATTTCAGCCCTCAAAACATTATTATGGGATATGGTGGTAGTTGGGGCGGCGGCTTTGCTTTACTCGTTGTACTCTTTATACTATTAATCATTATCAGATGCAGTTGTTTCTGCTAAAAACTATTAGAAAAGGCACAGTTGGTTGTCTTTTCTTTATGGAAAAATCCCCACACATTGTGTAGGGACCTTGTTTTTCTTACCATTTAATTTTTATTGGATTTAACTTGAAAATATATCCACGTGCCAATTGTTTTTCATTGCTGTCATAGATACCGATATCACCAGAAAAATTTTCCCAATATTCCCCTAAATAGTCTTTTGACGGTGATTTCAAATCTACATAATATCCTGTCTATACTAGGAGGTAAAATATGAAATATACATATGAATTTTATCGTGATGAACTTGGCGGATTGAGAATACGTTTGCCAAAGGAGATTTCTATAATTTCTCATTTTTTAGAAGATATTTTAGATGATGAAGCAGATGAGTATATACAGATTTTGGATAATATAGTTGACCAAACTGTTCCGCAATATGAAATAGAAGGGAACGTAGCAGCAGTCTACATTGAACCTAATTATACTAGTGCTATTAACTTCTTTATGAGTGACCCAAATAACCAATGTAAAATTGAGACCTCTGAATTTAGAAAACTACTTGTATTGTGGAGAGATAAAGTGGTAGCAGAGGGGAAAGATATAGAAGTATAAAAGAAAACCGCCTGAATAATGTGCACCCCAATTGTTAGACACGAACAACAATTGGAGGTGTACTTTTTTATGGCTAAATTCTCACCTGAAGAAAAAGTAAAGGCAGTAAAAAAATATTTAGATGGCAGTGACGGAGTGAAAAGGCTTGCGAGATCCATAAAGGTTCATCCGAGTGTACTCCAACAGTGGATTAAACAATATAAAGCCGTAGGGGAAAAAGCTTTTGAAAAACGCTATACAAGATATTCCCTTCAATATAAACTGGATGTATTTAATTATAATGGTACAAAAGATCAAGAGAGTGGCCAAATAGAATTAAATTATGATACCCGTAATAATATATATTAGATGATTCCTCCTTCCCCACCTACTCACTGGGCTGTGACCCTTCACGCTCCTTGAGGAAGGAGTCTTCTTGGCTAAAATGATAAAAAGAAACATATACCTGCAGAAAATAAGAGGTTATGTTTCTTCTTTGTTATAGTGTGTAAGATATACAAAATTAGAGTATATCTAATACAAATATTCATTGATTTGTACTACCTTTTCCTCATTTGGCATTGGAAATTGAAATGGAAGAGAATAGATTGGGAATGTTATTCTCAAAAGCTAATGTAAAAGAAGGGATTAGTTCATCTATTCTTTCTTGCCGTAATCTCTTATCTACTTCTCCAATTTCGTTCAAAAGTTCATTCCCTTCCGAAGACTCATCTCCAGTGATTAACATGTTTAACATATCTGAGTTAATGACTTCATAAGGGGAATAAACTAATCCATTCATCATTATATATTTTTGAAGCATGGATGAATTCCCCTGATTTGCTTGCTTTAAAGCTTGTTTAAGATATAAATCAAAATATTTCTGTGCAAATTTCACACCTTTTAGTGGAACGGCTCCTACATGTTCAACACCCTTCCAACGCAAATCCGCAATTGAACTCAGCCACCATGCTGGCTCAATAGCCTGTTGCATACGTTGCAGTACTTTGCGTTCGAATCCAGGTTTATGAGTAGCATGTTCTTGTAAACAAGTATCTAACATTTCAGCTTCAATGGCAGCTACGGTCATCCCTTGTCCATAAATGGGATCAAAGTTACAAAAAGCATCACCTAACACTAATAATCCAGATGGCCAATTTTCCATTTGTTCAAAATGTTGACGAGTTGATTCATGCGCTCTAAATCCTCTTGGGACACTAATTGGATCTAACTCTTTGATTAACTCCCTCATCATAGGGGTAACTAATGAATCCAGTTCTTTTTCATATTCTTTTGAATTGGTTGGTGGATAGTGCGTACCTCCAGCAACAAATAGTAGCGCTTGAGCTATGTTATCTTCAATATATAATAGCCCTACAGCACCAACGTCTTTAGCAGGATCTCCTTCAGAAATTGCACTCAATTTCTCTTTGATATGTGGGGGTACTTTATAGTATCTCGTGCTATATCCAAAATTCACCTTTAAACGTTCTGGTTCTGGAACATCATATCCCATAGATGTAAGCCATTTATTGAGTTTAGATTGACGGCCACATGTGTCAATTACCAAATCAGTTAACATCGTTCGCTTTGTTTTTAATTCATCTCGTTCTTGAATATTGACCCCAACAACACGCTTGTGATCAGACGAAGTTAGAAGTCCTGTCACCGCTTGCTTTGAATGAAAATGTACATTCGAAATTTCTTGTACACGTTGGCGGATTGCCCATTCTAACAATGCCCGACTGCTCGCTGCACCTTTTCGTTCTATAACTAGTTCCAGTGCCCCATACGGAGAAAATCGAATCATTTTATCATTCTTGACATTATGGGCCCCTAGATTTAATAAATCATCAACATATCCAGGAAAGAAACGGTTCATAATTATTTCTCCACGTGGTAAGACACGATGAGGATGAAAGTCTTGAGGCGTACCTGGACGTTCAGATGGTTTTTGGGGTAAATCATCTTTTTCAATAACTATCACTGTCTCAAAATAACTGGAAAGCACGCGTGCAGTAATTAAGCCTGCAATACCAGCTCCAATCACGAGTGCCTTTTCTCTTTTTTGCTGTTGATACAGTAATTGATTATCCATCAATAATCTCTCCTCTTCCTAAAAAGTATATTTGTTCAGTATGAATCTATTAAAACTTTTTCGGAAATCAGAATAAACAAATGATGATTCTTCATTCAAATTATTAAAATTAAGTTGGTCCAAGTCAGAAAAAGTACACTTAAATGAGTATCCTTTTTCAACAAAATTCAGGTTCATATAACTTGTATAACTGCCCACCGCTTATAATTGCTTTTTAATACTGCTTTTTCCCCCTTTAATATTTTTTTATAATTTGCACCTTAAATGTATCACTTTTGATGCCCTTTTAAATATTTGGGATTTTTAGAAATATTTATTTGATTTTTGGAAATGTTTCTATTTTATTTTATCAAATAGAAACTAGAGTGTTTGGGGAAAGTATGTAATAATGCATAATAATTCAATCAGATATTATGATATACTTTCAAAGAGCTGATACAAAATTCCTTTAGATTGGAAAACTAAAGTCTTATCTACCTAATTGTGGGGGACGCCTTATGGCGTCTTTTCTTTTTTATTTTAAGAAAACCCCCAAGCATTCATATGCTTAAGGGTTATCGATTGAAAGGTAGTGCCGTTTGGAATTCCTTAAATTAAGAACAAAGCGGGATTACTCCTAAACCAATTAATAAAGCTGCAGCAAAAGCTGGAATTGGCGTAGGAATCTCGATACCTTCTACAACTAAAAAGTATTGTCCATTTACAACTTTAAAACAAACTAATTGCATGGCTAATCCTCCCTTCTGTTAGGATTTAATACATTATATTCAATAATCTTACTATTGATATAATTAAATAGTCTGTTTTAAAAAATGTGTAATTTACCAACATTCAGCGGAAACACATTAAATTATATTTCCCTTATTTTCAAAAAGACCTGCTCAATTCAAACGTAAAAACATAAGGTAAAGTGAACCCATTAAAATCCATGAAATGAACCCTAGTTTTATTCTCTTATCTAAAGGAGGAACTATAATTATGGGATATGGTGGTAGTTGCGGCGAAGGCTGTGGTTTTGCTGGAGGCTTTGCTTTACTCGTTGTACTCTTTATACTATTAATCATTATCGGATGCAGTTGTTTCTGCTAAAAACTATTGGAGAAGGCACCTTTGGGTGTCTTTTCTTTATTTCTCAATATAAGAACTCTAAGAATATGCTATTATTTTAATATAAATTCCCTTTTATGCATTGAGATAGTATTGCCCCAAAAAAGCCCACCTATTTCCGTAGGTGGGCCTTATCTTTATTACACAATACCAAATTATACTCTCATTTTTTCGTGAACTTTATGCAATTATACATATTCTCAAAAAATACACCAAATAAATATTACATGTAGTAAAATATAAATTGTGGATACATTCTATAAAGCAGATTCTTTTGAAAGACGTAACGTATTGATCTTAAATCTCTTGATATTTAGTGAACTAACAATCTGGTGTATAAAGACGATTCTGTTTTATAGGATGTGTTTACACGTATAACAAAGGGGTAATACGTGTATATTTATATAAAATTAAAGTAGTTCAAGTCGGAGAAAGGCACCTTTGGGTGTCTTTTCTTTATTAATTTACATTAAATTAATAAAACTATATAAACAGTTGTAGTAAAATGTAATTGGGTGGGAACCTAGATATATTTGTGCTGTAAGAGAAGTCTTATGTAGATCAAGTAGGAGAAGGCACCTTTGGGTGTCTTTTCTTTATGGAAAAATCCCCACACATTGTGTAGGGATCTTGTTTTTCTTACCATTTAATTTTTGTTGGATTTAACTTGGAAATGTATCCACGTACTAATTGTTTTTCGTTGCTGTCATAGATCCCGATATCACCAGAGAAATTTTCCTAATATTCCCCTAAATAGTCTTTTGAAGGTGTTTTCAAATCTACATATAATCCCATTGTCCCGAAACTTGCCACCTGGCGCGCTGCTATGTCGCCTACTTGTTGCGCTCGTTCTTTAGTTGTTCCCGCTGGAACGATAACAACAATTCGAGTTAGACTGTCTTTTGCTTCAATATGGACGTCTAGCGCCTGTGCAGCCACCTTTATTCCATCCTTTGCTGATTGAATTCCTAATTGACTTAATTTCACATCTTTATTACGCGCTCCCTGGCCTTGTGCTGTCACTGATTGTTCCGCTTTTTCTTCTGCTTGCGCTTCATTTAACCCACTGGCTTTCGGCTGTTTAACTGGCGTTGGCTCTGCTTTTGATTCTTCTTTAACTGTTTCCTTAATTACATTTTCATGCTGTTTTGATTTATCCGTCGATTGCTGCACAGTTACTTTCTTATGTTCTTGCTGCTTTTCTTCCTGAAATGCTTTAACTTTTTCTTTTTGTTCCTCTTTCTTCGCATCTTGCTCTATTTTTGCTTCTTCAGTACCACACGCTGCCAACAATAAACTTGCTACAATTGTTAAGCCTGCTAATTTAATTGCTTTCATAATACATACCGCCTTTTCATAATTTAATTCTTTCATATGTATAAACGACCTCAGATACAAATATTGACTTTCTATCCCATATCTGAATCATTCAAACGATAACATGTTAATATTCAAATTCTTTATATTTAAATATTAACTTTATAATCTATTTTCAATCAAAACAAATTAATTACTTCTTAAAACGTGGAATCATTCTTTTAAATTGATAGTGATGGAGTAACACCGCATCGCTATCAACCTAAGAGAAGGAAATACACCAAAAACAAAAAAAACGAAAAAAAATAATAAAAAAGCTTATCATTAAATACTAAAGGATAAGCTTTTTTGTCTATATGTATTAAATTTCATTTGATCTCTTCCAAGCTATTACTGTAATAAGATATTGAACACCAAATAGGAAAGCAAAAAGTATAATAAATTTTGCTATTACTGCTAACCATCCAACGAAATCTTCAGGTAAATTATATTTGTATGTGGTAGCACCTATTGCTACAAAACACAAGATAAAGGTATCACTCATTTTTTCTTTTAATTTTTCTTTTAATTGCTCTTTATTATTAATATCAGTTTCATAAACGCCAGTCAGAATAGATTTAATAAAAAAGAATATCATATAACAAATTATAATGGCTAATGAAGCAATCCATTCTAGGAATGGGTGGTGTAGATATGCTCCCCTTATTACAACATCTATAAAAGCTAAAAGTAGGACAATAATTCCAGATTGCGCCCAAATTTTCATTTCGATTTGTTGAATTCTTTCATCTGAGTGTGTACTGAGTGAAAACCATTTTTTTAATTTTTCCATTTTAAAGTTCCTCCCAAAATAATTTATCTAAACTTTTATCTAATGTTTTAGCTATATGAATGCAAATTTTAATAAAAGGGTTAAACTTATTACTTTCAATATGACTACTGGTTTTTCGCGTAGCGTTTACAATATCGGTAAACTCCAGTTGAATTAGACTTTTTTTACTCTTGTAATTGTCTCTTTACTTATAGACTTTAAATATGTCTCATTAGTAAATGATAACTTCATACCATAAATCTTATATTCCATATATTAAATTATTAACAAAATATATGCAATATATATTTTACATTAATACATATATATATTACTAAACTCTTTATTTTTTTTATCTAAAACTATCCTACAAATATAAGAATAGAATTTTTTTTTTGTAGACGCCTTTTTCTTTTAGTTATTTTCGTAACCCTAATGTAACAGCAACGGATTTATGTATCCGAGTTTTGGTATACTTTATATCAAATATGCATAATTACATAATTATTCTTTATATAACAATATTGAAATTTACATTTTTAACCTGTAAAATACAGGATGTTCAATACATACCTAAGGAGTTGTTAATATGAAAAAATTTATGGGCATGTTAGCTATGTGTTTTGCACTTACACTAGCATTTTTACCAACTATTTCAAAGGCGGATTCTTCTCCATTACGAAGTGTTAGTATTAGTGCTGTAGGCGATAATAACAAAATGTATAGTGCAAGTTCTTACTTATCTATTCCTGTTCTTAAAGGCGATTACCTTTATGTGAAAGTTAGTGAAGTAGGTACACCGGATTCATATTCTGAGGCTTTAACTGTTAATGGTGTTAGATATTCAGGAAGTTCTTTAGACGAAGTCAGTTCTTATACTGGTCCATTCGGATCTGAAAAAACATTTAGATTACGTATTAAGGATTCTTACATCTTCTCAAATACACCAAATTCAACAAACACTATAGCTTTTGAAGCTAGAGTTCCTTTCTCAATGCAAGTATTATCTAAAAGTATATCGGTTCATGTAGAATAATTTATAACATTATTATTAATAAAAAATACATCCCTATAAGGATGTATTTTTTATTTAATTGAAGAAAAGACGATGCATACAATATCAAAATCTAATTAACATATCATCTGATTATCGGTAGCAAGATTAAAGATGCCCCTACTCTCGGAAAGAAACCTTCTTTTTCTTTTAGTTATTTGCTTGTCCCGAATGTAACAGCGAGGAATTTATATATTCGAGTTTTGGTTTACTTTCATTTGAAATGCAAATACCAATACATTGCAACTTCATCGCTTTCTTCATGTATCCCTCTATATACTAAAAAATCCAACCCACCTATTACAAACCCACATTTTTCATAGAACCTACATGCTGCTACATTATTATTTTGTGTTTCAAGCATTATACCTGGCATATTGCTTTCTTTTGCCCACTGTGTTGCTTGCTCAATTAACCTCCTACCAACTCCAAGTGAACGATATTTTTTATCCACCTTTATATCTTCTATGTAAGCATAGTGATTCCAATTCTTTTTCAATACCATTACTCCTATAATTTGATCATGTAAAATTGCTATGTAAATTACTTGTTCAGGATTATTTATATATTCAGTGTATGCTAGTTCATCATCATATTGGTCTTGTAAATAACTTTTCTCATAACTTGGAACGTCTTCTACTGTATATTCTATTTGCTTATTTACTTTTGAAAGAGAAAAAATCAACCGAGAATTTACTATAAAACTATCATCAATCTCCGGTAAATCGTCTAAATCATCTACTACTAATTCTCTAATTAAAAGGTTCATCGTATTCTCCTTTACGTGGGACCTCCAATTCATATTATTCCCCCTAGTTCTTTCCATGTCCCTTATTCAATTCTAATTTACTAACTGATTAGCGTTATTGCAAATCGAGATAATAAAACCGCATCTCCAAATGTTAGATAACTATCTAATACATTGGAGATGCGGTTCACTTAGGTCATTGAGGACTCATCTATCCTCTTTATTCGAAAATTACATTTATCATACTAATTTAATATTATATTCCTGAAGCCAACTATTAACTTGAAGTAAATAATCTATTATACTTCGTGCATCATTACCAGAAATTACTTTGTCTTTTCCTTCTGCAATAGCACGAACTCTTTCTACATTTATTAATGGTAAAATAGGTGATTGAGGATCGTTCAACACATGTAACATCCAATCACTAATACCTTGTAGATATGAAGCATCCTTTGTGCTTGGATATGCACTTTTTTTGCGATAAAGTACATCCTCTGGAAGTACATTTTCAAAAGCTCGACGTAAAATACCTTTTTCAATATTGTCTATGCTTTTCATTTCGAATGGAACATTCCATAAGTATTCTACAAGCCGGTAATCGCAAAATGGAACGCGTACTTCAAAGCCATTCATCATACTTGTACGATCTTTTCGTTCAAGCATAAATGGCAAGAAACGTGTAATAAACATGTAAGACATTTGACGTTGCTTCATTTGCAGATCACTTTCACCTTCTAAAAAAGGAACCTCAGCAACCGCATCTTCAAATTTTTGTTTTTGATATTTTTCAGGGCTAATCTTCGCTTTAAGATCGTCTGATAAAATTTCTGTACTATACCATAAATTAACACCCCAAGGGAATATCTCTGCATCTAAAAACTGTTCTTGATGGAACCATGGATATCCTGAGAACACTTCATCTGCGGATTCGCCTGAAAGTGCAACTGTTGCTTCTTTTTTCATTTCCTTAAATAGCAAATAAAGTGATGTTTCTAGTTCTCCAACTCCTGGTAGATCACGTGCTCGCATTGGAATTAATAAATGCTCTATTAAACTATCTGATCCCAACTCTATAGAGTGATGCTTTGTTCCTACATATTCAGCCACACGTTTCACCCAAGGTTCATCACGATCAAAACGAAGGAAGTCTTGCTCAAAGTCTTTTTCATCATTGATGAAATTCAGGGAATATGTATGAAGGTTTTCCCCTTTATTCCCAAATTCGTTTCCTGCTAAACCTGTTAGACCACTTGAATCCAAACCTCCGGAAAGCATAGATACCACTGGTCTATCAGCAATTAACTGACGTTTAACCGTATCTTGTAAAATGGAGCGGATAGTCTCCACTGTCATATCAATATCATCTATATGGTTTTTACTTTCAAGTTTCCAATACTGTGTCGTATTCGAGCCATTAGAGGTAAACGTCATATAATGGCCAGCACGCACTTCGTGTATATCCTTGAAAATTGCATGACCTGGGGTACGTGTTGGTCCAAGACAAAATATCTCAGAAAGTCCTTCTTTATCTACTTCTGCATCTACAAGTGGGTGCGAAAGTAAAACTTTTAACTCTGAACCAAAGAGAATTGCACTCCCTCTTTGAGCGAAAAATAAAGGCTTCACACCTAGATGATCACGACCAAGCATCAATTTCCCAAATCTTTCATCCCAAATACCAAAAGCAAAAATCCCATTTAAGTGTTGAACACAATCTTCTTGCCATTCTAAATAGGCATGTAGTAATACCTCAGTATCAGACTTTGTCTGAAATTCATGACCTTTCTCCTCAAGTTCTTTACGTAATTCTTGATAGTTATAAATTTCTCCATTGAACGTAAGACCAATCGTATTATTTCCATCTTTATACAGCATAGGTTGAAGGCCACCTTCAGGATCAATGACAATGAGACGTCGATGACCTAATGCCGCTCGTTTTGAAAACCAATGCCCCTCTGCATCAGGTCCTCGGTGAATGATAGCATCTGTCATTTTTTTTAACGTTTCTTGTTCATTAGTCAAGTCTTTAGTCCAGTCTATCCACCCTGCAATTCCACACATAGTGTCTACCTTCTCTCAAATAGTATAGAAACCGACCAGAATCAAATACCAGTCGGTTTTCCGTAAAAAAATCCGACTAAAAGCATCTTTTAGTCATGTTTATATAATAAAACGAATTGAGTAAAAAATCAAATTATTCAACCGATGAGGAGATCGCCATTTCCTTTCACTTGAATTCTCATCGTCCAATTAATAACTTATGATTTCATACTCTCCTTTCTATTCTTAGGATGTAAAATCGTATTCTATTATGGTTATATACTAGATATAGGAATGATGTGTGTTATTCTATAAGAAGCAACTAGAGGACTTTCTATTAGGCGTTAACAAATGACAAATAGACTGATAGAGAATGTAATGAAAGAAAACTTCGCTAAATATTTCAAGGATAGGGTGTAGACAATGATAAGATTAGAAAAAGAAAATAAAAAAATGAAAATCATTCAATCTGCCACAATACTGTTCTCTACGCGTGGTGTTCGTAACACAACGGTTGATGAAATTGCAAAGAAAGCTAAAGTTGGTAAAGGAACTATTTATTATTACTATACAGATAAAACTCAAATTTTATGTGACTGCTATATGCGTCATATTCAACTTAAACGCTCACAATTATTTGATTTATATAAAGAGGAAAAGGATGTTTTACTACGAATACAAAAAATCCTTCATTATATCAGCCTAGAATATCATCAAGACCCATTTGTTTCTACACTCTTTCAAGAATATAAAGAGTACCATTCACCTGAAATTACAACTTGTTTTAAACAATCTGAAGAAGAAGCAATTAAAATGATAAGTAATTTGCTTGAAAAAGGTTATAAGCAAGGGACTTTTCATAAGGTACCATTACCGCTAACAGCTTTTATGTTAGTGCGAATGATTTTTAACTATGAACAGGATTATATGAAAGATGATAAAAGTGATAAAGAATTTCTGCAGTTGCTAAAACATATGCTTCTTAAAAACTAGTTTTAACCACATACAAAAATAATTGTGGTACAAATATATCAATTTAAAAAAATTCTTCGTATAGGGGCTACTTTAAAGTCTTAAGTTGATGGGCATGTGGTGGACCCCTATTAATATTCTTGCTTTTAAATTATTTTCAGTATATTATATTTATATGTTAATATAAGAATTACGGTATACAGAAAAGGATCAAATCTATTTATAAGATTTAAATCCTTTTCAAAGATAAAAAGATTCCACCAAAACGTCATATAACTTATGCTTGTCTTTTTGAGATGTATCTAATAAACACATATTTTTTATCAATACAATTGTGTTTTCAATATAAATGGAAACTTTTAAATTGAAGTTTATTTACTTTCAGTAATAGGAGTTAGTGTCTAAAACATAGAGAAATAAGGCTCCGTACATAGTACCTGACAAACTTGAGAGGTCTTGTATGTAGTTTACTCATCTCAAAAATAACAACAAAAAAGCCTTACCTATCTAGGCAAGACTCTACTAGTTTAGTTATATAATATTTACATAATAACTAAGAAACTAAAAACATATAACACCAAGTAGCAGAACCCTAATATTCCTCCTACAGCTAATACCTGTTTAGCCCAACTTTTAATTTTTAGATTACTATAAATTACTTGCACTCTTTCCATATTTCCTCCTATTAGGGAGAACCATTAAAGACTCTCACCTCGCTATAGTACCATTAAAAATGACTAATAGAGGTATAATTTTTGTCTAAACGTATAAATATGCAACATTGCATACAAAAATGTATCGTTATAAATGTAAGCGCTTACTATAATTGGATTATAAAGATTTACCTCATCTTAATACGAAAACAAAGGAGAGCATACTATGGAAATCGCAATGGCAGTTTTAAAATTTATAGGTGGAGCAATCCCATTAATTCAAGAACTTCTAAAAGCATTTATGTAATTTCATTGTTTAACAATTCTTTATACATATTATCATACAAATGATCTGTATATCAAAGATAAATTGATTTACAGATCATTTGCGTAAGCAAAGTCCCTTTAACATTATTGAGGGACTTTTTTAAATTTTTTAATACTGAAGGTTACGTCACATCAACATCAAGTTAGCAAAACAAAATGAAAAATACCAAGCCCCCTCCTCTTCAGGGCCATCTTGAGATTTTTTAAGCTCACATACAAATTATTATTTGTATTGTTGCATGGGTTTTAAATTATATACGTCTACTTTACCATCTATAAGTACTGACTAATGTCTCACATAATCGTACAGATATTACCTATGCCATGTTCTAAAGGAACCCTCTTGGCTAAAATGGTAAAAATAAAGAGAGACACTTGTCCCTCTCTCCATAAGTACTATTATTTTTAAATTCTAAATCATTCCTTTTAATATTAAGCCCAAAACTGACATAGTAATTGCACTAATAATAATTCGTAAAATCCAAGTTGTATTCATGCTAATCTTTTCTAATTGCTTATTAATTGTAGCTATGTCTTTCTCATTAATTGTTGTGCGAGTTTCTAAATTACGAATATCTCGCATTAGTTCTTTTTGTTCTGCTTTTAAACTGTCAATTTTTACATAAACATCTTCCAAAGCGTTCACATCCTTTTATAATCTTAATAGAGCAATCTTTACATAATATGAGACAACCTTATTCGTGGTGAATTGATTACAGGAAACCCCATACAAAATCCGTATTTTGTTAAAAATAATAAAGAGGCAGTTTTGCCTCTTTTAATACATAAAACTTGATTTTATCCAGCTTTATTATTACTACCGTTGATTTGTTGCTTTAATTTTAATCCACTTAACTTGCGTCCTATTTGAATTGAAGGTTTCTCAATTGAATAGTACATAATGCTATAAACTGTTTTTATGAGGATTTCGTATAAGTGTGATTTAACTGATTTAGGCTATTTTCAAAGACGACATATCAGCGATAATTTTTGTCTATTCTATATAAGTGCTAGCAAGTTAGTTTGCAAACTTGTTAACACTTATATACCTATCTTCTATTTGTTTCAGTTTCTTATATTCACTAAATTCCAATCCTTCTTCTTTTAAATCAATTACATAAAAATGAGCATGATTTGGATTTGCTAATGATAAAGAAGCAAACATATTTTAAAAAAACTGTTTTCCCTATACGAATTACCCCACCTACAGCCATATGCGGTGTTTCATATCATTTAATTACTCATCTTATATTGATTCAAATAAAAAATTCATATTTATAATTCCATTTTGTTGTTAACGTCACAAATTATTCCTAAAAGAATATCGTAAATCTAAATATATCTATTTACTTTTAAAACTAAATATATTAATATAACATTTGTAACAAAGGTATAAGGGAAGGAATGGAAAAGATGTTAAAAAAAATTAAAAAATTTATAGTTGTTGCTGCAGCAACTATAACGCTATCTGCTGGTTTCGCAACAATTTCGCCTCAAGCAGCATCAGCACATTGGGCGGATCCACAAATGAATTGGGCATTTAATAAAGGTATTATAAATACCGATTTACGTGATAGCCCAGCAACTCGACAAGATGCATGGCTAATTATGGAAAGATTGTATACTGGTGCTAATGGTTATAACTACAATGATGCTCGTAGTTTTGCAAAACAACTACGAATTGCTGAAGATGGACGTCCAACTAACTGGGTAACTCGTGAAGAAATGGGTTCATTCCTTTATAGCTTTAGATACATAGCTTACACTAATAAATCATGGCCTGGTTTCGGTACAACAACTAATTGGGCATCTGGAAATGGAATTTTTGATGGTTCTCGTCCACAAGACGTTGCTACAAGAGCTGAAGTTGTAACTATGATTTATAGAACATACAAAAAAGGCTTATTTGATCCTGTAAACTATTAAAAAAGGTGCTCTAAATAGAGCACCTTTTTTCTCACTTCACATACACATGGACTCTATTTGCTGTTATATAGTATATTTTACTTCACTTCATATCACCCACTACCTTCTATACAACTAGGAAGAAATTCGGTTATTTTCCTCTTCGAATAACTTTTTTACAAAGAAAAAAGACCTTGTAAACTACAAAGTCTTTTTTCTTATATATAAACTTACAACTTTTATATTAGTATTAGTTAAATTCCCCCACCAGGCTCTGTATTAGCTGGTGCTCCTGCATTTCCATGTGCGTAACTAGGAGACCATCCCTCTCCATGAGTATAAGATGGTGCCCCTCCTGTATTCCCATGTGATTCTAATTTCGGCGCAGGGAAATGTCCATGAGTATAAGTTGGTGCTCCTTCATGATCCCCATCAGCTTCTAACTTCGGTGCAGGAGTATCTCCTACATTAAAAGAAGGTGTTGGATAGTCTCCATATCCATAAACTGGTGCTCCTGTATGTCCATGTGCATATGCAGGCGCTCCTCCTCCATCCCCTTCTGAAGCCGCTTGAACAATACCTCCACCATTTCCATGAGTAAAACCAAAAATTCCAAATCCTAAAACAGATAAACCTACGAGCGCTGTACCAAATTTCTTTTTCATAATCGCTCTCCTCTCTATGTATTTCATGTTATTTGAAATGAACATATTATGGATATCAGTCATGATGAAAATTCGACTCATTTCATTATCATATATTTATATTTCTATGTATTTTTTTGTAAAACCTTCTTGAAATATGAAGATAATAGTTATTTTTTGTAAAAATTAAAATATAGTAACAAATTATTCACTTTATAATTTAGGCTTTGTCGCCTAGTTATACTCACACCTCACGATAATTTCTTTAAATCATTTTATTACATCCTATTATTGTAAATTTATTTATCTAAATGTAAAATTATAGATAAGTTCTAACATTTTGAATCGAGGTGAAAATCATGAGAAGTTTTGGCTCATTAATGATTTCTACTGTCTGCTCAGTACTTCTTGTAATTTGGAATGCCTATGAATTCTATAACGGATTCACAACAGGGCGCACATACTACTGGATTAACGGCATCGGAGCTGTTATCTTCCTTTTATTCTTTATCTTCAACATGCGCGATTTTAAAAAGAAAAACTACAGAACCTCATAACAGTAGGAGTTGATACATATGTGGGAAAGATTCAAAAACTATAAGTATTCCTCAAAGGAATTAAAATTCATGCTTTGGTTATTTGGTATTACTTGCTTTGTACACTCGGTCGCTTTCTTTGGTGGACTGTTTTCTTCTGAATTTCTTTGGTTTAAAGGCCTTTGTGCTATTGCTGCACTAATAGCTTTTATGGATGTTAAGCGAAAAATCAATAAGTATAAGGTATCATTTTGAAAAGGAGCCATTGCAGGTTCTTTTTTTCTGTTCAAAATAAAAAAGCAGCTGTTAGGCTACTTAAGGTTGGTCTTATTACCAAATAAAATGATATATATATTCTCCCGTTACACTTTCATCAACTCCAGCAACCCTAGCAAATCTCATCACGTCAGCACCCTGAAGGAAATACATTGTTAGCATAACTGGCACACGTGACCACATAAACCGATAAAGTTCATTCACTCTTTGCTTAGTCGTAACAATTAAATCGTTCGCAGGTCCATTAACCCACGCAGAGGTTCTAACTGAAGTAAACGGAAGATCTTTCCCATTCACCACTATTCTCGCCATAATATGTGTTATATCCACATCGATACCCTCATTCCAAGAATCAAATCTGTTTCCCATATTTATATAAGTATTCGATTCTATAAGAAATGTTTAAAATGCTTTTTTATTAAATAAAAAAGCCGCTGATTCGCTACTTTTATTCGCTCCAACCTTCAAAATCTTTATATTGCTTTGGATATTCATTTTTGAACACATTTTCATGCCATGCATTTCCATTCCATCGATGTCTTCAAAAAATGAAATTTGATTTATACGATACGGTTCCCCTCCGTTCAATCTATTTACTTATAAATGGGTTATTTTTTTGAGTTCTAATATGCAATAGTGCATATTTCGTACTTTCAATTTTTATACATGCAATAATTTATTTATAAAAATACAAAGTATTAGTAAGGATGATTTATATGAACAAATTCCGAAAGAAGATTATTAAATCGTTACAAACATTTTGGGGAGGCTTAGCATTCGGTATATTAATTTTTGCTATCTTTTTAATTATGAATTTAACAGATACACCTTTAAATACATTAAGCTTGAGAGACTGGATAGGTTCTGCAGTAGGCGCAGCCATTATATCTGTAGGGATGTTTACTTTAAGTAAATTGGATTTAAAATAAATCTCCCGTCAATACTGTATATAGACTGTATGCCATAACTCATTTGAAGTAGTTTTCTTTGTATCTCCTTGTATTGAGCAGTTAGCTACTTAGGCTAGCTGCTTTGTTGTGCAAAGTGATTTTTTAACTTGTCACCATTTAATTAAACGAGCATATATATTATTAACATAGTTTTCTTTCGCTAATAGGGTCACCTTTTTAAGAGCACTTGTGTATAGTGCTCTTTTTTGTGCGAAAAACTTTTCTCAACAACTATCGTGTAGAATACCAACTCCATTTTTGGTAATATACAGGAAATTCCTATTATGCTTAGTTTTTATAAAGAACCCACCCCCTCCAATGTGGGTTCTTTTAAATTTTTTCTGCAAAATAACGTTTTTGTTTAAAATAATGCTCCCATTAATTTGGACACATTTTCCACTATTTTTACCAAAAAATTCATGATATGGTTAATTAGTCGAGTACGTCATTGCTTGACACTTACCCTTAGAAACCCCGTAGATAAACGGGGTTTCTTTTATTCAAATAACTATTTTATTGAATTTTCCAACTCATATTCCGCATATCATGTGCTAGGATGTTTCACGATATTATACTGTACTCCATCGTTTTTAAATTCCACAATTGCATATCACCAATGATTAACTGTAACAACTTTAACTGTTTCTTTAATCCTTACCGTTTCACCATCCTCAAAAAGATGTGTTCTATATCCCATTTTCGTAAATCTTTTTTATCATAAAATTCAAACAATCAGTTTAATCTTTGAACAAGTTAGTGTATTAATGCTAAAGGTGAATTAATAATATTTCTCCATATACTCTCATAAGAGTTCTCAAGGTTCAGACCCTCGAAGCGTAACGTTAGGAGTTGAACTCTTTTGTTGCGATAGGTAAGATTTTGAAGTAATCTCCATCTTTTCCCCACTTAGCACTGTACGTGCGACTTTCTTCGCATACAGCAGCCCATTTTATTCTTTTATACTAAAGTACTAGATTACATACTTTACAAAGTTTGTTTATTTTCATCAATTAATTCTTTTCCTATGAGAAATCCTAGCCTTTTTTTATTTCTCTCATATCAGTTGGACCTTTCCAAACACCTGCTTGCATCCATTGTTTTTTTCTTTTTCCCGACATAAGGGGGCTAAGATCATGCATAATCCCAATATCTTTATCGGGTATACCTTGCATATATAAAAAGAACCATCTCCACTACAGGAAACGGTCCTTTTTACCTCACATACACATAAGCTTCATTTGCTTTTACATAGTATGTTTTTCCTTTGAAATTGTGTACTTTATATTGTGACAATCCATTGACATATACTTTCGCATCAATCGTAAATCCTAATGCTGCATTTACAAGACCCGCAATATCCTTATCCTGCCAAGATGGAGATTCATAGAAACGTAAATTGGCCTCTTATACCAACTACAGTAAAGGCTTCTGTCCCATTGTAACGAATGTATGAGGAATCATAATAAATCCATTCATTACCTCCAAGGTCTAGCCAGCTTCCTACTTTCCTACCTACTTTATATGCTTCTCCTTTTTGTAGTTTGCGAATGACACTATTCCATGTTGATGGTCCAGAACGAAGGTTTACATTGTATCCCTCAATGTATACAACACCATTTGCCTCCACTGTGCTAGATAAGTCATTTGAATTTTGTGGTTTAACATCAACATGAACAAATCTTATATTTGCTGCCGGACCTGCGCCCATGCTCAATATTTTGCAGATGCAATTTGAATTTTTTCATCCCAATCAATTGCATAGTGAACAAATGCTGAACGCCATGTACGAGACTCATATATTTGAATATTAATTGCTGGTTCCTTAGGAGTAGCTTTAGAATGTGCCACAACACCTTCATAAGTACCAACTCCGTAAAGGTAAGTTGGTTAGGTACATCAGAAATAAGTAGCATTCTATCATCAAATGTGTTTGTTCCAATTGATATTACTAAAATCATTGCAATAACTATGGATACGATATGTTTGTATTTCTTTTTCATTACCTATTGGCATCCTTTTTTATAATTTTTGTATTATCAAATAATCCACTTGCTGACAATCCAATAATTATTCCTTGAAATATGTTCATCTTAATATCTTGGGGCAAAAATAAAACGCCTAGCGTAATACCAAGCGTTAAATTAAATAACGGAATATATTTTGCTTGTAATCCAGTTGTTTTGGCAATTTGTGATAGTCCTACAACAACCCCAATCATTGCCGTAATTTCAATCATTACATACCGCCACCTTTCAAGAAAAAGGTCAGAGCCGCTCCAATTATTCCACCAATAATAAGGCGTAAGATCCATGTTGTATTAGCACTAATCTTATCTAATTGCTTATTAATATTAATAATGTCTTTTTCATTACCTGTTGTCCGCATTTCTAAACTTCTAATCTCTAAACGTATTTCTTTAATATCTTGCCTTATTTCGTGAACATCCCCTTTCACCTCTAGTAAACCATCCATATTTCCACCTCTTTCCTACTTCTTATTTGCTTTAAAATAAAAAATCCTACACTACAATATGCTTGGCTTTATGTTTCATTATTTAGTTCCTTTTTTATCTTTCTCATCTATATGTCCCTCGATAGAATCCCCAACACCAACTTCTGCAGGAACTTCTACTATTGGATCCCCTGCTTTAACAATGGAAACCGTAATTGGACTACCTCTAAATAGCTCCACGTTAACATTAAAATTGCTAGCGGTAATAATCCCAGCATTCACTAAATTGTCTACAACATCATCAATTTCCATAAACTTATTATCATTACCTGGCATCATATCCTCATTCGGGGTTGGATTTTGAATAAATTGCATAACTAACTTCTCTAAGATAGGAATGATTTGATTGATAATTTGGCTCTGTAATTGATTGTCCTCTGGATGTTTATTTTGGATAGGATTTGTCATCTTGTTCTCTCCCCCTAAAAAACAAAAATAGAGCAGCTGATAGCTGCTCCGTTTTTGTTTTCTTTTCAGTTGTTATTTTTGTTAATTCTTTAGTTTTTAATTGTACTTAGGAATCTTCTATTGATACCTTTAACAGGTTCTTCTAATTTGTATAATTTATTTGTGATTTCACTATCTTTTTTATTGATTTTTCACTTAAACCATACCCCATTGTCTAAGCTAGATATAAATTACTACTCCAAAATCTCCAATGATTTTCTCTTTGTTAACTTAAATACGTGCTTTTTAATGTCTTTATAAAGAATAGTTTCAATATCTATGCAGTCTTTAAACAAACTGATTACTGATCTACTCAATTCCTTCTTGAATCAAGGCATGAGAACAACTTAGTTCAGGACAACAGTACCATTTTTTATTCCCGGTCTTAGCCAGAACCCAAAACGAATAGCCACTCAAACGAGTAGACCTAAACCTTTTATCGAATATCTACAATGTCAAAGTGTTTCTCTGGTGCCCAACGATTCCCACCAATATCAATCCAGCCTTCTTTACGGAAGAATACCGTAAGAGGTTCTTTTGAATTAATACTGCCTTTGTATGCGCCGTTAATTCCATCACAATAGCTTACTTCATATCCTTCTGGAAATTTTGATATTGCCTTAAAGGGTCTCCAATAATAATGCTCTGCTTTTACCCAACGGCTTCTACCTAAGTCTAACCAAACATCATTATCTTCTCCCCAGTACGCATCCCAGTATAATACCTCTGCTGCTGTCGTAAAGTCCGCAATATAGTTACCGTGTGGTCCATCGTAGTAATTAATGCCATATCCTTCCCAGTATATTGACCTTGCCATCCCAATCCCCTCTGGTTGCGGTGTACCAACAACTCCACCCTTACCTGTAAACCATTCAAGAGATTTTTCACCGTTTAAATAATTTAAATCTACATTACCAGTTACGCCTGCAAGACTACCTGTTTCTGTATACTGCCATAAATCACAACTATACGCTGGTTTATTCCCATAACGTGGAATCCAAAGGAAATCCGCATTCACAGTATTTAGTCCATAGCTTGTATACATGTGGTGCGATACATATAGACCCACTTTCCAGCCTGCTGCACGGCATGTATCAATAAATGTCTGCGAAGCTTTTGCTAAGTTAGCCGCTCCACAACTTGCTAATGTGTCATCTTCTACATCTAATACTAAAAACTTTGCTTCTTTATCAGCGCGCGCCATAAAATCATTTGCTTCTACAATAGCATCCTGAACACTTACATAACATCCATAAGCATAGTGCCCAAATGGGACACCATAGTCTTTACAGCCTTGCACATACTCTTTATAACGTTTATCAATTGTCCTAGATCCATATTGTACACGTATAATAGCAAGGTCTAGCTCCTTACTAGCTGCAGCCCAATTTATTGAATTATTGTGATGAGATAAATCTGCAATTTTCTTCATTTCCATTCGCCTTCTTTCTCCTATAAAAATTTAAGAATAAAAAAACAACTCTTAACAGAGTTGTTTTTATCGAATATCTACAATGTCAAAGTGTTTCTCTGGTGTCCAACGATTCCCACCAATATCAATCCAGCCTTCTTTACGGAAGAATACTGTAAGAGGTTCTTTTGAATTAATACTGCCTTTGTATGCTCCGTCAATTCCATCACAATAGCTTACTTCATATCCTTCTGGAAATTTTGATATGGCTTTAAAAGGTCTCCAATAATAATGCTCTGCTTTTACCCAACGGCTTCTACCTAAATCCAACCAAACATCATTATCTTCTCCCCAGTACGCATCCCAGTATAATACTTCTGCTGCTGTCGTAAAGTCCGCAATATAGTTACCGTGTGGTCCATCGTAGTAATTAATGCCATATCCTTCCCAGTATATTGACCTTGCCATCCCAATCCCCTCTGGTTGCGGTGTACCAACAACTCCACCTTTTCCCAAGTAGTCTAACGGATTCACAGCATTACTCTTATTCATATTCCAGCTGCCTTTATGCATTTCAAAATGTAAATGCTGACCATAGGCTTCTCCTGTTTCTCCCATAACCCCGATTGTTTGTCCTTGTGTAACATAATCACCTTGTTTAACTGTACGGGAGCCACTTCGCATATGAGCATATACGGTTTCCCATGTAACTCCATTAATATTATGGACAATCATAATACACTCGCCGTAACTAGTTGAAAAATACGAACGACTAACTTGCCCGCCAGCTGCTGCATAAATTGGATGATAACCTGCTTGTGCAAGGTCTATCCCATGATGATCTGGTCTGTCACCCCTAAAACCACTTGTTACTCTCGTTGTATCTGTTGGATAAATAAATGTTGCCATATAAATCTTCCTTTCTATTTCTATATTGTCTATATTTATTATTTTTAAATATATTGTAGGTTTTCCAACCTTAAAATGAACAAGACAGAACATTTTCCTATTGTTATCTACTATTAAAATATCCATCTTGTAACCATAAGTTAAATGTCACTAAAATTAGCAAAAAATATTGAAAGCTATTATTCTATATAACTAACTCTTCTTGCCTAAAGCACCGTTTAAAGATAAAAAACAACTCTTAACAGAGCTGTTTTTTATCGAATATCTACAATGTCAAAGTGTTTCTCGGGTGTCCAGCTATTCCCACCAATATCAATCCATCCTTCTTTACGGAAGAATACTGTAAGCGGTTTTTTTGAGTTAATACTGCCTTTGTATGCGCCGTCAATTCCATCACAATAGCTTACTTCATATCCTTCTGGAAATTTTGATATGGCTTTAAAAGGTCTCCAATAATAATGCTCTGCTTTTACCCAACGGCTTCTACCTAAATCTAACCAAACATCATTATCTTCTCCCCAGTACGCATCCCAATATAATACTTCTGCTGCTGTCGTAAAGTCCGCAATATAGTTACCGTGTGGCCCATCGTAATAGTTAATACCATATCCTTCCCAATATATTGATTTTGCGAACCCAATTCCTTCTGGTTGCGGAACACCGCCTGCAGTAAAATCTACATATTGTTTTACAATTTCAGCGTAGAAAAAATTCCCGCCATTTTTATATCGATAACCGCCATTGTAGGCCACAGCAATCGGGTTGCTATATCGAACCATGGCACCTGTTGTATTTCCAAGTGATGGCGCAACAACCGTTTTAGAGTACAGATCCGCTACCGGTAATGAATGTTGTTTATTGTTAGAAGCTAACCAGCGAAGGTAAGCTCGTCCAAAATTATATGATTGAACAATGGCACTTAAATCTGTAATACCATTTTTTTTCGCATCATCAAAAGCTCCTTTTAAATGCTTTACTCCATAATAAATTGAATCTTTAGGATTTTTAATTGTATTCATTGGCCAGCCTTGTGATTCACTTGACTGCATAATATCAGGTGTTTTTTCAGAATTCCCGTCACTTTCCACCATAATGATTCCAAGTACGTAAGGAACCAACTCAGAAACACCTTGTGCAGAACATTCACTTTCTACCATCGATTGCCAACGTAACACTTGTTGTGGCAGATTCTTTGTTTTAGCTGAAGCAGCTAATATACTCATTATTAAACATCTCCTTATTTCCCTATTATTTTTGTCTAAAATACCACTACTTTACGAAATACGACTATAAGTCAAATGCCCATTAATCTATAAAATTACTTCATGTTGCTCACCTTCTTTCATAACAAAAAGAGCAACCATAAAAATAGTTGCTCTTTCGTCGAAATCTTATATTACTACTATAAATCACTTTTTCAAGACTTTCTGTACACCGCATGTATCCTACAAAAAGGTAACATTAAAATTCATCTAAAAACTTGACAATCTTTCTTATTTCAGCATGTTTTCGTCGGATATAGCCTGTACTATAATGCAAGTCAAACGCTATTTGTTCTAAAGTCATTCCATCAACATACTTCATTTTGAGTATTTGATGATCTAATCCTGCAAACTTATTAATTAAAACCTTTAAATTGAACATTTCATTCATCTTATGTCCTAATTCATATTCAATAGCTTCAATCCGATCTTCTACCCTAGCCCCTTCCGATTCAGCAGTTAATCGTACATTTTGCAAGTCTCCGCTAGTCCAGCGCTTTAACTCTGCTTTTGATTTTTCTAAGTTATATTCTAAATATACAATTTCTTCTTCTAGTTTCTGATAATCTTTCAGCCAGTCAAACATATAATAATCCCCCTATTTTTCTTTATTTTAATTCAGCTTTTATTGTTATCACTAAAGATAATGTAACCTTTATAATCCGTTTAATTGAATTTACGAATATTAATTATGATTTATATTTTCTTAATAAATCTTTTAATCTCTCACGCTCTTCTTCAATAGTTAACTCATTATTTTGTCTAGGCTGCTCTTCTGGAACTTCTTCTATTTCACGTAGCCATTCTGGTACCAGTTCTTTTCGTTTGGTATACCCTGACCTAAATTGTTTTTTATTCTTACACAAATCAAACTGTGCATCTAACACAACTACATCATTAAGTGTTTTTACTTTTTGACTTTCCCAATTTTTAAGAATTCCACGTACATACCTCCACTTTGGTATATTCTCATCAATTGATCTCTTTACTGCTTCCAAAATTAGTTCCCTACCTAATGCTTCGCAAAATTCAACGAGCTCTGCAATAGCTATTTCACTTAACAGTATCCCATTCCTCAACAAAAATTTATGACTTATTTTGAAATCTTCATTTATCACTCTTTGTGAGAGTGATTTTTCCTTATTATCATGATGATCCTTATTTTGTGTATCAGTGTTTAGTTTTTTAGTACTTTGTATATCAGTATTTAGTAGCTTGCGATTTTCAGCCAGTAGATTCCCATCAACAGGATTTTCAGCAGGTAGGTTTTCCACTGGTGAAAAATCATCCACTGGGATTTCGTAAATAATTGTCTCCCATCTTACAATTTTATTTTTTTCATCTCTAATCGGAAATCTTTTAATGTATCCATACTCTTTTAATTCCTTCATTCCAGCTCTTAAGCTATTAATACCATCTTTTGCATGTTGAGATAATTCCTCTCTATAAAAAACCCAATCATCTGGAAGTGTAAGTATGTATGCTAATATCCCCTTCGCCTTCCAAGAAAGCCTTTTATCTTTTAACCCTGTATTATTTATGACGGAATAATTATTATCCTTTTTAACTCGAAAAATCCCCATAATATCTACCTCTCCATTATCGTTAAGAACGAATATTTAATTTGAAAGTTCTGCACTCATTACCATCAACTTCCTAATTATGAAAGCTATTTTTTACCCTTTTCACACCAACACGAAGTTAAAAAGAACTTAAAGTTCGATTTATTATTAAAAAAAATATCATCTACACTCATATCAAAAAACTGTGCAATCTTTTTAGCAATTTTCATTGAAGGGGTTCTTTCTTTTTGATCAATCATTCGAATATAACGCTCTGTAACTCCACAATAACTAGCAAGTTCTTTATAAAACTTCTTTTCCAGATCGTACATTTTGTTACCCATTAGTCCACCTCCGTAAGAACAATTAGTTCTAAATACAGATTAAAGAACTTATTGTTCTTTGTCAATGCGAAAAAGAACTTTTTGTGCTAAGATAAATCTATAAAGAACAATTAGTTCAATTAGAGAGGTGAACAATGTGATAGGAGTTAGAATAAAATCCTTACGAAAAAAAGAAAATTTAACACAAAAGCAACTGGCTGAAAAAATTGGAGTTTCACAAAGAATGATAGGTTACTACGAATCAGAAGAGAGATTCCCTCCACATGATGTTCTAACTAAATTAGCGGATTGCTTTTCAGTTTCAGCTGACTATTTGCTAGGACGAGCTGTTACGGACGAAAAAAAGAAGCAATTAACGCCAAAAGATGAGAAAGACATAGCAAAAAGAATGGAAGAAATAAAAAAGGACCTGCAAGGAGAAGATGGGTTAATGTTCTCTGGTGAACCTATGAGTCAAGAAGCTGTAGAATCACTATTAGATGCAATGGATTACATTGTCAAACAAACGAAAGTAATCAATAAAAAATACGTGCCTAAGAAATATCGTAATCCAGACGATAACTGATGCAAGCTTAGGAGGGAATAAATTGAAATTCGTCATTAAAGATCTAGTCCAACAACTTAGCACCAAATACAACACGACAAACCCCTATGAGCTTGCAGATTACTTAAAAATACATGTACTAACATGGGATTTACATGAAGAAATAAATGGTTTTTATAAATATGAAAAAAGAAATCGTTTCATTGTTATTAATACTAATTTATCTCCATTTATGCAGAGAACTGTTTGTGCTCATGAATTAGGACATGCGGTTCTACATACTCATGCAAATACACCTTTTTTGCGTAAGAATACATTCTTTTCCGTTGATAAATTAGAGATAGAAGCGAATACGTTTGCTGCGCTTTTGTTAATTGACAAAAAGACCATTCAGCCTGGTGATACAAAAGCATGTATAGCATACAAAAATAATATACCAGTTGAACTGTTGGAATTTTACAAGTCTTGCTAAAGGAATTAAGACATTTTAATTATTGGTTCAAACACTGACGAAAAAAAGAGAATATTCCATCGTTACAGCATAGGAAATGAAATAGTAGCTATTGTTTAAAATTATGTAAGTCTTCTTTTTGGTGCTATACTTTTTTTGAGTCTAGTAATCGTCATTTTACGGTAGCCCTCAAAACATATATAACAAGGGCTGCTATTATTAATTAACTGAATTTTCTTTCTTTTATTGAGAAATGGTATATGATGGATTTATTCCTTTCTAATTTCTGTTATGATATTTATTAAGGTATATATGATATATATAGGATGAGGAGGATACTATGAACGTTTCAGTTAAGGGGAACGATAAGATTACACAGCTTTTAAATGAATGGTATATAGAAATCCGTGCAAGAAGAATCGGTCAAGCGCATAGACTGAAAGAAGAGATTGATAAAAAGATTAACGATATAGAAGAAGATAAGAATCTACAATTATATTACTCCCTTTTAGACTTCCGCTTCCAATACATTGTAGACAACTTAGGTGTCTCTGCAAATAGCTTTGATAAGGTTGAAGCATTTGAAATTCCAACAAACAACTTTTTAACTTACTACTATCATTTCTTTAAAGCAATACATACTTCGGGTATTGGTAACTATGCAATTGCAAAAGAACACTTTGACAAAGCAGAATCTCTTCTTGAATTGGTACCCGACGAGATTGAAAAGGCGGAGTTTTACTATAAACTAGGTGCTTTTCATTATGATATTTATGAATCACTTAACTCAGTTAAATATACGTCCAAAGCAAAAGAGATTTTTGAACAACACGAGAACTATGAACGTAACGTCGGGTTCTGTGAGAATCTTCTTGGAACTGCATGTACAAAATTAAAAGAATGGGCATTATCAGAAGAACACCTTATTAAGGCTATGGATATATTTCAAAAGCTTGATGAGGAAAAGTATATTCTTATGGTTAGACATAACCTAGGGTATATGTACTCTAGTCAAAACCTCTCTCCTTTGGCAATTAGATATCTTTCGGAAGTAATAAACCATAATCCTAAACATCACAAGGCAATCTTCTTAAAAGCAAGAGAACATTATAAATTGAATGAACCTGATATTGCGAAGGATTTAGTCGATAAAGGTTATAGCATATGCCTCGAATTAGGCAATACAGAGTATATCCATCTATTCTCTATTTTAAACTGCCTCATCTCTAATGTACCTGGAGAAGATTTAGAAAAGACTGCACTTGAAGGAATATCTTACTTTGAAAGCGAATCACTATATGAGTATGTGGAAGATAGCCAAGAGTATTTGGCTGTTAAATTCTATGAAGAAAGAAACCATATTAAATCAAGTGAATACTTCTATCTGGCCACAAAGACACGACAAAAAATCAAAGAAAGGGAGTCCTTAAAATGAAAAAACTAGTATTAGGATTGATGGGCGTTTTAACAGCCTTAACTTTGACAACAGGTATTTCCTCTGACAAGGGTAACAATAAATCTGTTACACCTGTTATTATGATGATGGAACATGGAGATCACGGTGGTTAATATCCTATTTTAATGTACACAGAATAGATACTAATGCAAAGGGAAGAATGTTTTCTTCCCTTTTTATATTGCTCCACTTTGTATATGCTATCAAATCTTTTCATTAAAAAATCTCTAAGCTCTAATATTGTCCATACTTCCCTGTACGAAAATCGATACATGACTTAAAATATTATTTTGCTTGTACAGAAACGTGTAATATAGAGTAATCTGGATTTAGAGTAACTACAGACTCTCCAGGGCTTATTGAATGTAGAGGACTTATAGCTATTTCTACGCTATGATTATCTTTTTCAAAACGATTGATATAATCCTTATTATTTTTTACAAAACTATCAATTTCTTTTTTTAATTCTGGATTTGGATTTACTAATTTATCAATCTCTTTATCAAGTGTGAAATTCGGATTTATCATATGCATCCAGTTTTTCGCTAGCTCAATAGTTGATTTGTCAACGACAAACACGAAATAGAAATTATCTGCATCCTTCCCAACAAACGAAAATGAACCATGAGAATCAATCATTCTTGGCAAATTAGGAGTATATAGATCAATTTCTGATGCTACGTATCTATATCTTAAATTCGCATTATATTTCTTATTTACTTCAGTAACAAGATTTTGACCTTGTTTAGAAATAGATTGCTCTCTTACAGGTGAAATTTCAATTGAATATCTATCAAAGAAAAAATCATCTGTCACTAGCGCATTTGGAATACCTATTGGTGTTACTCCTGGTTTTGTCTCTGGTTTTGTTTCTGGTTTCGTTTCTGGCTTTGTTTCTGGCTTTGTTTCTGGCTTTGTCTCTGGTTTTGTCTCTGGTTTTGTCTCTGGTTTTGTCTCTGGCTTTGTCTCTGGCTTTGTTTCTGGTTTTGTCTCTGGCTTTGTTTCTGGTTTTGTCTCTGGCTTTGTTTCTGGTTTTGTCTCTGGCTTTGTTTCTGGTTTTGTCTCTGGCTTTGTCTCTGGCTTTGTTTCTGGTTTGTTCACACTTTTAATTCCATTGTATAGAAACTGTGCATATTGCTCACGAGTTACAACTCTTTTTGGCTCGAATAAGTTACTTCCTGTACCAGCAGCAATTTTACTTTCCTGCACTGCACTGATTGCCTTCGTAGCCCAATAATTCTTGTCAACATCCTTGAAAGTTGTGACAGTTGTTGCTTTTAATTGAAATGCTTGTGTTAGAACAGCTGCCAATTGTTCACGATTAAGGACCTCATTTGGTCCAAACTTTCCATTACCATATCCACTCATAATCCCTGCATTTGTGATTGCTAAGATTTCTTTTTCAAACATAGTACCTTTTATATCCGTAAATGGATTTTGAAATTTAGCATCTACATCTACTGGTTTCAAGTATACATAAAGCAATCTAGCAACTTGACCACGTGTAATACTATCACCGAAACCATATATGCCATTTCCATAACCAGCTACGATATTTTTCTCTTTTAGATCCATAATTGCTTTATATGACCAATGATCAGTAGGAACATCTTTAAATGTTGTATCTGCCTGTACATTTGTTAAAGATGTTAAAGTTGTTGCTGCAAGTACTGCACCTGTTAAAATCATTTTTTTCATTTTCATGCTATTTCCCCTTCTTCTCCTAATTATTTTTGCGAATAAAAATATACTTTATTTTCCAACATAAACATAATAACATAAATACATTATATTTATATATAATTATTTATTGTTATTTATTATAAAAATACTAATTCCCCCCAGCACGCTATAGACTCACCAAAAAACTCTTCTTGCCTATAGAAGAGTTTTTACTACAATTTTACTGTTAAATAGCATTTTCCTTTATTTTAGTAAATGTCTGCTGTATTCTTTTTAAACTAGCCGAGATATTGTTTTAGTATTTCTAACCCTGTTTTCAAATCTTCTAATGAGTTTGTAGAGGATAGCGCAACTCGTAAATACTGATTAGGCATGGTTTGTGCGGTAATAAAAAATACATATAATAAGTACCCTATACACCATATTAGATTAAATCTTATTAAAACAAAAAAGGATGTCCTAGTAACATATCTAGGGCATCCCTTTATTTTTACTCATCTTAAAACATCGTATTATTATTAGCTGCCTCATTGGGAATCTCTTGAATTACATCCCAATGTTCAACAATCTTCCCATCCTTTATACGAAAAATATCCACTATAGCAACTCCCTTATCTTGAGAATTAGTACGAGAGTGTACATGAAGAGCAACTGTATCTCCTTCAGCTACTACACGTTTAATCTCTGCAGAGGAATTTGGATTTTTTACAAAGTCCTCCTTAAAGAAATCCATGAAGGCTTTTCGTCCATCAGCAACAAAAGGATTATGTTGCTTATAATCTTCACTTACATATTTAGGGATAATATCGATATTATGTTTGTTAAAAACTTCATTATAGAAATCAACTACCATCTTTTTATTCTTTTCTTTTTCTGTCACATTATCTTTCGATACTGGTGCAACATTCTCGCTCTTTGGTGAATGACCTTTGGTATTACTAGTTGAAGCTTGAAATATCAAAGTCGACACAATTCCTAAAATAAACACAGAAATAATTATTACTATTAAATTTTTCTCTATTTTCATATATAGCTACCTCTTCTAATTTTATGATTCATATTCGATAAAGGATAAACCTTACCCAGAATGTGATGTAAGAGATATTGTTAGGAAAATCCATCTTTCCTAACAATACTCCCTATACGAGGCATGTCAGAAACTAGTAACTCTAACTTAATACCTCATTAACAGTTGCACTGTCCACAATTTGAATAAACTTTTTAACCTTATCGTTCTCATCAAACTCATAAAGATGACAAAAATCTGCTATGAATGATTTCCCTGTTACTTTATATGTTCCACTATATTTTCCATACACAATAACAGTATTGTTATTAAAAGCATAAATTTCATCTTTAGCGCTATAGTTATCCCATTCAGTTCCAAGACGTTCATGTACATTTTTCACTACTTCATCAGGACCTATATAAGTGCCCGCATATGGAAAGCCAGCAGCTTCTGTCCAAGATACCTTTTCACTTAAATACGTTTTGAACGCATCCATTTTTCCTTCACCAGTTAACACATATGTTTCATGTAATAGTTTTTGATATCTATTCATCGCATTAACCCCAAGGCATTTCTTTTGTTACAACTTTTGCACTTAATTCTAATACACCTTTATTAGCATAGCCTGGATATGCTGTTTCAAGTTTTGCTACAAAATCTTTTGAAGTTTTACTTTCCTCAGAAGCCTGAATTGCAGTTCTTAAATAATCCATAGTTGCAGTAATCGCTTGATTATCTAAGGATTTTTCAATTGATCCATGGCTCGGTACAATTACGTCCGCATTTAAAGCCTGTAGCACTTTCAAGTTCTCAATCCATGCCTCCATTGCTGCTTTTGAACTAGTATCTGCTAAGAATAGATGGATTTCGTTAAATACATCTATTCCCCCAATTAATAATTTCAGTTCTCTGTTAAATAAGCTAGTTCTGTAATGATCTAAGCCTACTAGTTCAAATGTTAGTCCCTGAAAATCAATAGATTTTTCCTTAAACACTTGAGGTAATACCACATTACTTGGTGCATTTTCTCCAAGTGCATCTTTCCAAACTTTCAATTTCCCTAATACAGAATGAACAATATGTTCAACCGTAGACTCTGTAGCATACGCTATAGCATCTGGGTAAGCAGCTTTAATACTTTCTAACCCAAAATAGTAATCAGGATCCCCATGGATAATAAAGATTTTATCTAGAGATAAGTTATTATTTTTCAAATAATCCACAATTTCTTTCGAATCAGATTGAGTAAATTTTGAGTTTATTAAAAATGCATGTCCTGCTTTCTCAACTAAGGTTGCAGTGACCATAAAACTTTTTTCGTCTGAACTAAACACCGTCAATTTTACATCTTTTTGATTTATATCAATTGTTTTAAACATAGAATGCTATTCTCCTTTTGTTAAAGTTATTAACTAATTATCATATTTTTATCTTGTTCCGATAAAATCTCCCACTCCCATTTATCTGAAAGTGTAATAGTACTGGCGAATATTCCGGAGATCAACGTCAGGTGGTCTAAGATAACATGTTTGCTACTGTATCCTAAATTTTCTTAATATAAATTTTTAAAACGCGCTTCAATTTTGTCCGGTGTCATTACGCCACCACCAATAGGAATAATTTGATTATCCTTTTGTAAAAGTAAGGAAGGATAGCTATTAACACCAAGCTGTCGAACTTTATTGAAATCATTTTGGACATCTATTATTGTTTCTTGAGCGTTTAAACGTTCTAATACTTGTTCAGGGTCCAAACCATGCTCAATTGCAATCTTACGATATGTCTCAGGATCACTTAGGCTTTGTCCATCATAATAAAACGCTTTTTGCATAGCAGACGTGAATTCTAACAAACGGTCTGGTGCTAATGAGCGTAAAGCTGAAAAGCCAATTGCAGCATCTTTTGAATTCATCTTAAAAGTACCTTCTTCCACCAATTTTTGATAGGAAGGACCAAATTCTGCGCCTGTAAGTTGATTAATTCTTTTATTTCCCTCTTCTATATATGAGAAATTTTTTATTGGTAGATCATCTAAAAATAACCCCCCACATAAAACTGTTAACGGCATTTCAGTGTGGTCTTTGTAAAATCCTTTAATATTTTCTGAAAAACCATAGCACCATCCACAATATGCGTCCCATACATATATAAGGTTATCTTGTTTTTTCTCCATTTAAATCTCCTACCTTTATTTTTATTAGCTAGTTCAGCTATCACTTAAAAATTCTTAGCTAGCTTTTTAGTTTGTAAAAGTGCATCTTTTTTAGCAACCTTATTATTTTCCCCAAAAACTAATCCTTCCAAAAAAAGATCACTAAAATTATTTATAAAAGATAACACTGCACATTTTAGCTCTAAAGCAGGAAATACTACCGTTAAGAATATGAATAGTTGTTAATATAGTAGTAATTTTCTGCACTAAACAACAACGTATAGACCGCTATCCTTAATTAAATATATAAATTTTTTTCTTAAAAAAGGAAGTCGTTGTAACTAAATAAGTTACATCTTATGTAACCATATTAGTTACAACGACTTCGAAAGTCAATTCTTTTTTACAAAAAACATTAAATTTCTACTTTAACGTTTCCACAACTATGGAATTAAAGTAAATTCCCTTTACCCTAAATGTCCATTATTTCAGGTGATGATTTCCAAAAACATCTTCTTATTTCTTTAAATGGAACAAACTTGCTACTTAGATTGTCTATTAATTATACGTATAAAACAGGTGTTTATGATAAGAGTGATGCAAGAAGAGTGTTACCCTATACCCTCTTTAATTGTATTGATATTTAGAACACCTAGACGAAAACCATATATTTATGAAAGAGGTTGAAAATTTATGTTAGTCTTAAACAAGTTTTTTAACATGTTACCTTACAAAAAGATTGTACCTGTATTATTTCTTTCATGCGCAACGCTTATAGGCTGTTCCAATAGTAATACTCAATCTGAACCACCTAAACAAGCCAAACAAGAAAATACAGTTAATCATTCTTTTGCTAAGCTTGAAAAAGAATTTGACGCTAAACTCGGTATTTATGCCTTGGACACTGATACGAATCAAACCATTACTTATCAATCAGATGAACGGTTTGCATACGCTTCTACCCACAAAGCTCTAGCCGTGGGAGTACTTTTACAAAAGAAATCAATAGAAGATCTCAATCAAAGAATTTTGTATACTCGTGAAGATCTTGTTAATTACAATCCAATTACAGAAAAGTATGTTGATAAAGGTATGACTCTGAAAGAGCTTGCAGATGCTTCCCTTCGATATAGTGATAATACGGCACAAAATCTTATTCTTAAACAATTAGGTGGGCCTAGTGAATTCAAAAAATCACTGAGAGAAATAGGAGATACCGTTACAAACCCTGAACGTTTTGAACCAGAATTAAACGAAGTGCATCCAGGAGACACTCATGATACTAGTACCCCAAAGGCATTAGCCACTAGTCTGCAGGCTTTCGCTCTAGGAGATGTACTTTCAACTGAGAAACGGAATTTATTAATAGATTGGATGAAAAGAAATACTACGGGAGACAACTTAATTCGTGCTGGAGTTCCAGGAGGATGGGAAGTAGCTGATAAGACTGGCTCGGGATCTTATGGAACCAGAAATGATATCGCAATTATTTGGCCACCAAATAAAAAGCCAATTGTTCTTGCGATACTTTCTAATCATGATAAAGAGGATGCTAAATACGATGATAAGCTTATTGCAGAAGCAACCAAAATAGTATTGGATGCTTTAAAAGCTCCAAATAAATAGTAATAGTAGTTAGTCATCAGAATTTTTTTATTTTCCCGTCACAATACTGTGACGGGTTTTTTGTGTATTTTATAAAGAATCATCATTTAAAGTGTAATTTAAAGAAATAATTTGAGAAGATTTTAAATGATAAATAACATATGGAAAGGAAAGATTATACTCTTTTCATGAAATAAAACTCAGTTATCAATCTAAACCAATTTTTATATCTAACAATAACAAGTGTACATATTCACCTTTCAGATAGCCTCTTTTATTCTAATTTCTTCATTTCTTTCAGCCGTTCTATATCCTTTTCTGAAGCCTTTTCTATTTTATACAATTCATAGCTACCCTTTGTCTCATTTATCACTACAAATTCAATTTCATTCCGAATATAGCTTTTAGTTTTTCCTTTTTTATAACCAATAACATTATCTAATATAGTTTCCCCACTATCTTTTTTATATAAATTATAGCTAACAGGTGGACGACCAATTACATACGTATTATCAGAAAAGCCGACTATATCATCTCTTCCTAATCCTGTCGAAACACTCCAGACAAAAATAATCTGAAATATAGAAAAGACAACTATACCGCATAAGAGAACCAATAGGATTGATTTAAAAAATAACTTTAAAAATATCCTGCCCAAAAACATTCCCTCCCATTTCACCTCGGGATAGCAAGAACAAAACGTGAGTTTTGTACGCTAAGAAACCGAATTTTTATATTGTTGAACTCAATCCCCGTCAATGCCATAAGAAAAAGGGTTACCGCAGTAACCCTTTTTCTTATAATACACGTCATTTAGGTAAGCTATGGATGAATAAAGTCAATCTATGAAATTTCCCACAATTTTTTAACTTCCACCAATTCCTGCCCATTGAATTCCATTCTATATATATCTGGTTTTGATGTCTGTAGTAAAAAATTCAAATCATACTTACTATCATAATATCCCATCATCAAAGTCATTACAGCTCCATGTGTGCCTACTACTACTTTCTGTCCTCGATAGGTGTTCAATAATTTTTTTAAAACTTTTATAGCACGTTTCTGACAGTCGACATTCGACTCTCCTCCTATTAAAGCAAAGTCGGGGTCTATGAATGACTTTTCTATCAAAGGGAATAATTCTTTATCCGACATTCGTTCCTCTTCAGCAATAAAAATTCTCTCTTTTAAGTCCTCAAATACTATAACTTCTTGTCCTATTTGCTTCGCTAACTGCTGAACAGTTAGAATTGAGCGATTGTATGGACTCGAGATAACAACGTCGATTTCCTCACCTTGTAATGCATCTGTTATTCGTTGAACATCTAATTTTCCTTTTTCAGTTAATCCTCTTGTTCCTTCTTTTCCAAACTTTGGTGAATCTCCGTGTCTAACCATATATATGAAAGTTTTCATAATTACCTCCAGGTTTTTAGGTTTCTTTATTCCTTATATAGCTTATATTAATTAAAAAGAACTTTCCCAATGACCATAACTAATAATCACTATAAATCCTTCTGCATGCGATATCTTGAATACATTTCTTTACAATTCTGTGAACGTAAATGTATTCAAACAAAAGAAAGCGTAAAATGGAGAGCTAAAAAAGACGAGTTTTGTTCTAACCCTTTTGTCATCTTCTAATTAATAATTCGTTTGCATATTCACGAGCCCAATGATCGGCGTCTAATACTGTTTCCAAATCTGGATTTGCAATGCTATGATGAGCTTCAAGAGTAGAATAAATTGTTTTTTCAATATCAAAAAATGAAATTTCATTTTGTAAATATAGCGAATTTGCAATTTCGTTCGCTGCATTTAAAACAGCAGGTGTTGTACCACCAATTTTCCCGGATTCATATGCATAATGTAGGCAAGGGAATTTTTTGAAATTTGGTTTTTCAAAATGTAGGCTAGCTATCTCTAATAGGTTTAATTTTTTATAGTCTGATAGTAATCTAGTTGGATAATGAAACGCATATTGAATCGGTATTCTCATATCAGGGGCACCGAGCTGTGCCATGATAGAGCCATCTATAAATTCAACTAAAGAATGAATAATACTTTCTTTATGAATTAAAACATCAATTTTCTCATAAGGGATATCAAATAACCAACGTGCTTCCATGATTTCAAAGCCTTTGTTCATTAAAGTAGCTGAATCAATGGTTAGTTTTGCTCCCATTAACCAGTTGGGATGCTTTAAGGCATCTTTAGCTTGTAAGATTTCCATTTCCTCACGCGTTTTATCTCGAAATGCACCGCCTGAAGCAGTAACAATAAGCCTCTCGATTTCTTGAGTATTTTCCCCATTTAAACATTGAAAAATGGCAGAGTGCTCACTGTCTACTGGAATTAAGCGGCAGCCGTTTCGTTTCGCTAAATCTGTCACAATATGCCCTGCCGCAACTAATGTTTCTTTGTTCGCAATTGCTATATCTTTTTTCGCTTTTAATGCTTCAATTGTTGGAAGGAGACCAGAAACACCGACAACTGAAGATAATACAAGATTAGAATCAGGGTAAGTTGCAACTTCAATTAATCCATCTGTTCCATATGTGACTTTTGTGTCCTTCGAAATTCGCTTCCGAAGTGCATCTGCTAATTCTTTTGTGCTTACGCTTACAATTCGAGGGTGAAATGTATGTATTTGTTGTTCAAGAAGGTCAATATTGTGATTTGCTGTTAAACCAATAATTTTAAAATGTTCCGGATGAGAAGTGACTACATCTAATGCAGACGTACCAATTGAGCCAGTTGAACCAAGAATCGAAATATATTTTACCATGATAATTCCTCCAAAGTTGTATACTCCCTCTTTACACACCTATCCTACGATTCTATAGAAAGAATAGTGTATATTTCATTTTAGGCATTATATTATATTGAAATTTTATTCAATCTTTCCTGTGATTGACTATTAGTTCTAACAAACAGACCCTTATATAGGAAAAATGCCCCTATTATTACAATCATACCAATATAAACAGACATCATCGTAGGAATTAAGAATGCACCGACGATAATAGTCATTCTTGCAATTAAGTCCGCCCCAATATCTGATAGACTCGCAAAGGCTGAATATGATCCTCTCTTATCAGCCGGAATCATATTAGCTTGTTCTGCATTTCTAATTGGTGAGTAGACAAGTTCACCAACAGTAGCAATAAAGTTAAAAATAATTAGTACGTACCAGGTGTTTGCAGATGTAACTACCACATAACCTATCCCATAGAGCACAAGACCTAAAAGTAACGCTTTTTTTCCACTTAGATGATCTGTAAATTTATTTACAATAAATGTTAAACATACTACTAAAAGCATATTTTGTATGTTAAGAATACTTAGCATCCTCACTCCTACTATTTCAAAGTTCCCAATGCTTATTGGATTGAATGTTTCTGAAAGTCGTACACCAATATAACTGTTTAACGAAAACTCTGCTGCAAATATGCAGGTAGACCCTATGACAACTCTTAAAAATGCTCTATCTTGAATAGCAATTTTATAATTTTGAATTAGATCAAGTACTATATTTCCCTGCCTTTTTTCTAAGCACTCATTAACTTCTGCAACTAGCCAAATTTTATAAGCAATCGGTACTGTAGCAGAAACACAAGTCAGTAGTATAAACAACTCTTGTTGGTGATTAATGTATAAAAAACCACCTAATGCTGCACCAATTGCCATAGAAAGATTCATAAGCCAATAGTCAATTGTATAGACAGCCTTTCGATTTTCCGGTGTAGTTGAGTCTATGATGATAGCTTGCATGGATGGTCTCCCAAGACTGCTAGTTATAATAAAACCTACATAAGCGATTGCAAATAACCAAATTATCTTATTTGTAGGAAATAGGCTTAAAGTCATAAATAAAAACATTAAAGTACTAGAAAAAGAAGTTAATAATAAGATTTTCTTTCGTTGAAATCGATCTGAAATGTAACCTCCAATTAAATTTGAAAAAAAACTTAAAGTAACGGTTAAGATTAAAAATAACCCGGCCCATACTTTATTTATTTCTTGAGCAAAAAACAATGCCATGAAAGGCATTACTGCTGATGTGACAGCACGATTAAAAAACGATGTAATTAAGCGTACTTTTATATTTTGCTCAAAATCTTTCCAATTCATCGTATCTCCTCCCCTTGTCTAATGTTATATTAAACTAGACTTATCAAATTAAAAATGGACACCTTCAGAAAAACATGTCCACTTATAAAAGGAGATAGGAAAATGGATAAAAATTTACTGAATCTATGGCAATCATTTTCTTCAGGAAATATAAAAATACAAGACCTAGCAGATTTTTTAAATTTAAGTACAAAGCAAACAGTACGTTACCTACATAAATGGATGGATGAAGGTTGGCTGACTTTCATTTCTGGAAAAGGTAGAGGAAAGCCCTCCTCTCTCCAATGGTTGAAAAATATAGAACAAATCTATGAGTCACATGTAATGGAAATTATGGACCAACAGCCTGTTGAAAAAAGTAGTAAATATTTACTATATAATTGGTCTCCAAACAGCAAACTACGCTTGATGACTAAGTTTCATTCAAAATTTGGCTATATACATAATTCAGATGATAAATTAATTATTCCTAGAAGAAAGCCCTTTTTAACAACACATCCGCTCGAGGCTGCCGATGTACATAGTGCACATATTGTCGCGAACGTTTTCAATCGACTTGTTTATATGGATGAAAAGGGGAACATATTACCTGAAATAGCTCACAGTTGGGATTTAACTCAATCTACGCTTAGACTATATTTAAAAAAGTCTATAAAATTTCATGATGGATCCATCTTAACAGCGTCTGATGTGAAACTATGTCTCTCAAAATTACGCAGTCATACATACTATAAAGATTTATGGGCACCCATAGAAAAAATAGAAGTTGTTTCACCATTAATTATTGATATACATTATCCAAAGGGGTGTAGTTATTGTTTACAAATGTTATGCATGATAAATACAAGCATTTATAAAGAAAATAACGGTCAAATCATAGGAACTGGTGGTTTTTATATAGGAGAGAATAACCTGGAGAAAACATCATTAATAGCATTTCATGATTATTTTCAAGAAAGACCTTTGCTAGATATAGTAGAATTCATTCAGGTCCCCCTAGAATTTGATACTATTTATCAATCTTCCAAACACCATAAATGTAATTCTACCTTTCAAGTAGAAAGGAATTCAGGTTTTGGCGTTATAATTATGAATGCTTGGCGCGATTCTTCCATTCAGCACATAGAAGTTCGTAATTACTTACATTCGATTATCGCTAACAATATAAATCATATTCATGAATATGATTCTCAAAAAAAACCAAATATTAAAAGCTGTTTGAAAGACATAGATCATCAATTCAATATTCCAAAAAGAAAACGTCCCGAATTTAAAGAACCACTTATTATAAAAGCTACTCAGTATACAGAAGCGACAACAAAATGGTTAATGAATATCTTAGAAAAAGAAAATATACCTTTTCAAGTTAAATGGGTTCCATTTGAAAACTATCTTAAGGATGAAAAACTTAATGAACAAGTTGATCTTTTTATTCATGGTGAAGTATTCGAGATGAACCAAGAGATATCATTTTATTATTTTTTAACAGCTAGATATTCACCATTGGCTAAAGTCTTAAAAACAAATGAATCACTAAGAAAGCAACTATCTAAGTACAAGCATACACATTTTGAAAAGTGGGCTTTATTAAATAAGAATCTTGAAAAAGAACTGATAGAATCCTCTATCATGATTCCCTTATACTATGATACACGTCAAATTCCTTTTTCATCAGATTTAACGAATATTAAGATGAAATATTTTGGTTATGTGGATTTTTCTCAACTTTGGATAAGACCTTTAATTTAAAATAAAATCTCTTTTCTTCGGAGGGATGGTAACGTTATTTTCTAATTCCTATCCTATTTGCACAGAGATAATAAAGTCGTTACTTTTTATCTTGAATAGTAAGAGCCTTACTACAATTTGTGTGTAGTAAGGCCTTTTAAAGTTTCTTGAAAAATGCGAGTCGTTCTCTTAATAGTTATTTAGACCATTTTCCTTTAACCGCCACTGTTTCAATAATTTTTGTTTGGTTTGAATTTAAAACATCAGTAATTTTTCTATTTGTTTCTTTATGCGTGTATTCGAATACATACCATTGACAGACTTTTCCTAGGGTATATATATCCATTGATGGTGCAAGAATCACACCTTTTTCTACCTGTTCAGGTGCAAAAAAATCATAATCTTCCAATCCTTCAACTTTAACAGTTTTTACTTTTAGTTGATAGTATTCAGATTTTCAGCTTGATTTTTACTATTACAATTTGGGACATGGTTCTTCAGCCAATTTTCTAATAAATCTAGCTCTTTTAAGACCTTTGTATTCGTCTAAAGTTATATCTCTTATAATCGACCACGAACCAAGCCACATTGCTTCTCTAATATAACCATTCGGGATTTTAATTTGAGAAGTATCACAAGCATTCCTTCCACACATAACAAATAAAGCTTTATTGTAATCATCTTTATAATCTCTATTGAATTTATGATCTTTCATATATTGTTCAAATCCGCAATTACTACATTTAATTTGCACATTTCTCAGCCCCCTGACTTTTGTTGTTCCGCGTATCGTTTAATAGGTTTAATTAATAACTTTGGATGTGTTTGTCAGAAGAAAAGGATTTACATTGTTTGGTATTAGATCCAAGCTTACTAAGCCTACCATACCACCTCTCCCCTTCATTTATATAGATTTCGTTTACGATTTATATTTGTAATAATTAAATTTATGAAAAAATAAAGAGATGCCCTAGGACATCTCCTTATTTTTAATCATCTTATACATAACTTATCTAAATTTCCAACGTTTTTACTATCAAGGCTCTATTGTTATTTATTGACTTACTTTTACTACTTCCTTTAAATATTTTTGCATATTTTGATTTACTGCATAGACATAACATCCATTTATCCCTCGTGATAATAATACATAATAAATACGTTTAATATAGGCTGTTAACTCTTCATCATTTAAATCCGTCCCCTTAATAGGAAGGCCGTTTCGATCTTTATACTCTTTTGGATTGACGATGATTTTTGCTTTATTCAAATCATAGTCTCCATTTTCTTCACCTGTGTAATAACAATCAATTTCTGCTCCTAAAATCACACCAATATAATTTAAATCAGCACCCTGAGTAGTATGAATACATCCTATTTCCTCTACACTGTTTTTAAAATTAATCCAATCTTTTACCTTTGAGTTCCATATAAATGTATTACCTGTAACAGGATCTTTGATATCATATAGAGTCTTATCCTTTTGTGTAGCCCATTTCCAAGAATATCCTGAGACTACGCGACATAATTCATATTCTTTATTTAAAGATTTCATAGAATCATTTAATTCTGTAATAGAATCCATTACTTTAAAGTCATAACCCTGCAATAAGCCTTCTTCATAAACACCAACATTATTTGCTATTTGTAGATATTTACGCAGCCATGCTAGATATTGGTCTCCAGATTTCAAACGAAATTGTTTATGTAAGGGATGCCTCTTATAATTCACTGTCAACCGTTGAAATACATCTGTATCTATATCTGCAGGTCGAATTGTTTGGTATGGATCATAAACCACAGTTAAGTGATATGCATATGTTTCTATTAACGCCAACTCAGTTGTATAACCATTATCAGTGACTAAATGTTTTAAATCACGTGCTTGTTTACCAAAATATTGTTTCAGACGATGCGCTTCGTCCACAAAAACATATTTATATTTTGTACCCCTACTTTTTGCCTGCTTAATAAATTGTGAAGGTGACAGTACTGTAATACTTTGTAGACCTAGTTTGTTCATTAAACTCTTATATAAATTTAATGAGTGAGTTTGCGGAACAACAAGTGCTATATCTTCATAATTCAAGCCCTCTCGTGCTTTACCAGTTTCATTGTCATAAGCAAGCGCATATAAGATGTTTGTTAATACAATTGTTTTACCTGTACCTGGGTCCCCTGTAATCAAATGTCGACTATTTGATGTGGTAAGCATCGTATTAAAAATTTCTTTACAGACCTCAATTTGATTAGCCGATAGGTCTTTAAATGGTGAATATTTATAAATAAATTTATTATGTATCTCACCTAACTTCTCACTAGCTATCCCTTCTTCAATTAACTGATTCCAAATTGCCTGAAACATACTCTGAACATTTTCAATCCCGTTATAAGAATGAATCTTTTGGCCCCTTACTTTATTTAGTAAGTTAAATTTATCATCTGCAGATAGATATACAATTAACAATGTTTCAATATGCTTAATTGAACTTTCATTAAATAATTCACTTTTTATCACAATAACTTCATTGAATGTTTTACTTTCATCACTTATATGTGCAACAAAACGCTCATATATATCTGTGGACTTACCTACATATACATTTTTCTTATCTCTTTGAATATAGACTACTGGTACTCTATCAATTTCAAAGTCTTTCATACTGCCTTGCTCAAAATCTTTTCGCTTCTTCTTAATTATTTCAAATGAAGATAATTTTGCTGCAACTGATATCAATTAAATGACCCCCAATTTTTAAATTCAAGAATATTTGAGAATGATGAATATTGTATACCATTTGAATCCAATACACACATCCAATTCAAATTCCCATCCCTCTTCTTTTACATATTTATCTCAAAAAAACTGTAAAACGTTAATCGTTTTACAGTTCATTATATTTTTTATTTTTTCCAAATGCCTTTTCTACTGGATATTTCTCTGCATTCTTAAGTAGCTTAGCATGTACTGCCTCTTCTAAATTAATATTTAATTTATCACTTAACATCAGCAAATAAATCATTACATCCGCTATTTCTTCTTTTATTTCCTGCATTTTAGTTTCTGTTGCTTCTTCACTAGACTTCCATTGAAAAGTCTCAAGTAATTCTGCTGCCTCTAAATTTAATGAAATTGCCAGATCCTTTGCATTATGAAACTGACCCCAATTTCTCTCGTCTCGAAATTTTATTACTGCCTCTTGTAAATCTTGCATCACTATTAATCTCCTCTCTTTTTCATACTATCTTTTCAAAATAACACGCATTATAATATAGAACCTCAATTAATCCACCTTAATCCAGATATAATCGTCCTCATATTTAACATTTAATTTTAATCGGATTCCCTTCATATATTCCTCTAGTTGTTTTGAAAGGCTCTCATCACCAACTTGATCGTATCTATCCACATCTAAATATAACCTAAATACACTTCCATTCGTTAACTCAAATTCCCACTTTAGAAAGTTATGTAACATACTTTCCTTACTCATGTATTCATTTGCTTCCATATATTCTAGTAGCTCCTGTAAATTATAATATTCTAAGCTACTTTGCCTGAGATCATGACATTTTGGACAATATTCTCTATACCTATCTTGCAATTGCATAATCATTTCTGTACCACATTGACTACAGTTACTCATGTAACAATCTCCTTCAATTCTCTTATGTTCTTCATACAATTGAAATTATGAACTATACTATTTTGTTTTAAAAATATTCCTCTTATGCCACTTAAAGTATAATTTATTTTCTGGGCGAATTTCTACCTTTGCTTTGGGTTGTAATCCAAATATCAAATAATCTGTTTCTACTATTAATGGCGAAATATGCAATCGCCCTTGGCCATCAAATGTAATAAACCCTTTATCATACAAGGCATCATGATTACAGCAAAGTAACACACCATTATAAGAATTTAATCGCTCCATACTTGTGCTATCTTTCCATGGCTTTGAATGACTTGCTCTTAATAACTCTGGCAAATTTATTCCGCATAATGCACATTTTCCGTTCCATAGATCCATTAATGCTTTCCTGAATTTTTGCTGTCCAATTCGTATTGTAGCTTTTACCTCTGACTCCGTTTCAGATATCACAGGAATCAATGTATTATTTTCAGTCCTTCTTACCTCATCAACGGATAATTCTAATTGCTCATTTTTCTTCTCATAAATGTTTAAATCACTAATTAGTTCAATTAATTTGAGGGCTAATTCTTCATTACATGGATATAAATATCCTTGATTTCCTTTTGCATCTGATTGAAAAGGTGAATATTTAATTGGCAACAACTGCGATATCTCTTCAAATTTCTCACGTATATTAATTGGTTTTTCCAACTCATGATATTTTAAAGACACCAAATAGCCCTCATCATTCCATTGATCATGACTTTTCATAATCGACGGTTTATTCGATTCCTTACAATCTTCCTCAGCAATACTAACCGCTACAATATCCCCTTTTACATAATGAAAGATTCGATCTCCATTTTTTACATCCATCATTCTTTTCCATGAATGTGGTACATTACCGCCTCTATCCTTTTTAGGCGACCAAATAATTTCTAATTCTTTTTCCTCTTGATAAGTATGTCCTTGCATAACAATAAAATGATTCATATATTCTCTCCTAAGGCGTTAATTTACTACGCTGTATTCTAATTAATATAATACTAAAAAAACTCTTCTATGATTAGTAAATAGTCTGTTTAAGTGTATATTACTCATCTATCGTACATTTCTTAATTTATAAGACTTCCTCTCATGAAATTTACCTTTGCAATTCATAAATTAAATATATATCACAGAAATATCTACGAAGGCAGCACATATCCTATTATTAAATCACGTGATATAAGTTCTATTTCAATCCTAAACTATTCCCTCCTGTAACCACTAAAAAAACGTTGTAAATCCCTTTACTCAAAAATTGAATTTTTTCCAGCAGCAGAAACACCACCAAGTAATATGGCTTCCAGTTCTTTTTCTTACTGTGGATGTTTATTTAAAAATGATTCAATAATCTCATTATGTAGAGCCTTTTGTTCTATTACATACTCTCCATTAATTACATATCTTTCTCCAGTTGTTCTCACTTGGCCTTCTCCTCTTCTATAAAAGAATTATTAGGTTCTCTATAAATTTAGAGAACTCACTCTCCCCATGTACTTATAACTTTTGTCTCTTGTCTCTACTTAAGATCATCCTTAATGTGATTTCATATAGCTCTTTTCGTTAGATACTAAATGTTTTAATTCATCACTACACATTCCTTTTAAACAACCATATTTCTTTTTAGCTTAAAACCTACTTTATATACCCACTTAAACAAACCAAAAAGGACTCCTTTAAGTCGATTAATTGTGCATAGCAAAATAAGCTGTATACACTAATCGGCTCAAAGAAGCCCTTTCAAAATTGAAACAAGAACAAAACTTGCTTCTACAACTCAACCACAACACATAAGGTGTGGGAATAAAACGGAATCTAATAAACGAATAATATAATTATATATTACATAATAGAGTTATTTTTCTCAAGGATATTTCCTTAAAATATTCCTACAGTGCTTCTACGGTAGGAATATCAGCTGGTGCCCACTTTAAATGCTTTAAACCTTTATTACTCATCCATTTTAGCTCTGCATGCTCAAGAGCTTTAGGCTTACCTGCCAAGATCCTTGCTTTATATGTAGTAAGATGAACAATAATAGCTTTATACTCGTACTCGACTTCCTCTACCTTCTCATCTACAACAATTGTACATCCGAGCTCTTCTTTAATTTCACGAATTAATGCAGCTTGTGGCTCTTCTCCCTTGTTTATCTTACCACCTGGAAATTCCCAATAGTTCGGTAATGTCATTTTAGGAGAACGTAATGCACATAAAACTTCATTATTTTCATTAACAATTACCGCACCAACAACTGATATTTTTCTCTTCATACTTACTCACTCCCTTATACAGATTAATTAATACTTAATATCTTATATTAATTCATTTTTAAACACCAAATATTCCTTTTAATTTGTGATTAAACTAACAACTACAAAATCGCTTAAGAACGTTACGAAAATATATGGAACAAAACAATTCCAATTCTTACATCATCTCTTCAAAAGAGGATATTTGATATTTCACAAATATCAAGTATAGCCCTGAGGAGCGACCATTTTTTATTATTGTGTCGCAAAATGATCTTTCCATTTTCATTGTACCTAAATTAGCAGTAAAAACGTATTTTCTATTTTTCATTATAGAATTCATTTACTCTCTTTTCTACATAATGTGAACTGACTGTTCTTTTAATTTTAAAACTCAAGCTTTACTTTCGGTAAAGCATAAGAAAGATTATTATTTTAGTAATATATTTAATTTATGTATGCCGCCTATTTAGTTACATCTTTTTAACAGCTACCTTACCTTTCACTTTCTTATTTATACTTAAATCGTTTTCATCAGATGTATTATATATAGATAATAAATTCCCTCAAAAAATTTCTTTCTTTCTATAAAAACTTATATACATCTTTTTCTTTTCATGCTAATATACTAATATTGCAATTTTATTATTAACAATTTATAACAGGAGATGACAAGATGAAAGGACTTGAATTTTCAACTAGCTTATTATTCTTTTGGATAAAAGGTAGAGTAGACGTTGATAATCGGTTTGTAAAAACCAATTTATCAAACACATTATTAGGATTTATTCCTGCTGGTAAAGACCAACAAAACATTCCTCTAAAAAATATTTCTGGAGCTATGTTATCTACCAAGTATTTTTTCAAACCAATTATTTTAGGAATTCTGATCTTCTTATTTGGATTAGGTACATTGAGTGATAGTTTTATTGGTGGGTTAATTTTTCTACTAATAGGTATTGGAATTACAGGTAGCGGCATTCAAACAATTTTAAGAATTGAAAAAGCAGGAACACCTTATCATATTAGTGTCCCATTCTTTGAAAAAGAAAAAATGCAATTATTAAATGATATTATACACAACGCTTTAGCAGATGACACAGACAAAACAGATTTAAATTTATTCTTCGATAAAAAATCACAGTAAATATTATTATATTTAAAATAAAACCTTATAGCCGAATTATATTAATTAATTCGATTATAAGGTTTTTAAATTTATCTAATTAACAAATTTTTCTCATATGAATAGCCTGTACTTACTTATAATACAAAACGTTTTTTTATACGTAACAGTATATAAAAGCTGACACTTTACTATATAGAAATTAAATATAAGCTGCTTTAAAAGCTTGTTGGACAGCTTGTACTTCTGATGAATCTTTACCATACAGGAAACTTTTCACATACTATTAATCTAAAAGCCTAAGATTCCTACAATCTGACGAGCTTTAGCATTATCTATATAATAATGCATCTCTAATCCCTTTCTTTCTGCACGAAGTACAGTTCCCCTTAATTTTGATAAATGCTGTGAAACAGTAGATTGTGGGAGTCTTAATATTTCCGTTAATTGCGTAACATTACACATTTTATGGTGCATTAATTCATTTACAATTTGTAATCGAACCGGATGTGCCATTACTTTTAGAACATCTACGTCTTCTTCGCGGATTTCAGCTAAATCTCTATCAGTTACTACTGTTTTCATTTCGCATTCTCCTTTATTATTAATTTCTATTTTTCTTATTATCCTTATAAATAGTACTTATATATGATTACGATTTGTCCTGTTGAGAAAATATATTCTCTTCTTAAAACAAAAAGGACAACTATCCTAAAAACCGTTTTTTACATAACTTTGATCTATGATTAACACGCTTTACTAAGCAAAAGTACTTCTCCTATCCTTTGTTTAAAGCAAATAAAAAATTTTGCTTTTTCCTTCCCGTCCTGGAAAATTGATAAGCAGTATCCCCCATCTCACACTCTACAAAATAATCATTTTATTTCTCAACATGGATACCTGGAATTAAAATACCAAAAATGGTAATATGAAGTCACCTTCAGTTGTCAATTGTGTCCCTTTTTGAAAGGCCCTGTCTCTAATGACAAGGCCTTTTAAATTTTTTTAACCTAAAATATCCTTTTTATTTCGTTTTTTAGTTACCCCTAATAATATGTATCCCTCTTATAAGAAGGTCTATTTTTCTATGAAATTTGGCTTACGAATGCTAATTTATTCCCATTTAACTCTCTTTTATAGTAAAAATTAATCTTAGACACAATCTAATTAATAAACTGTGGTATAACGGGTATCGAAATTAAGTTTAATTTTAAATAAAAAGAAGAGTTAATTTTTTAATTAACTCTTCTTTTTTGCAATTTCCCGCTCATTACTAGCAATTAATTTACGAAAATGCTCTTCTCTATTTTCTTTTATAAACTTCATCATTTCTATTAGCCCTACCCAAATTAGCTCCTAGACGTAAATTTTTCATAATTTATTAAAATTCTACGCTACATGGTCAATATTTGTTTCTAACCAATTACTTACGTCTCCAATCACAAATAATAACTTCTCCTGTCAGTGTAAACCCTCGAAAAGGGTTAATTATTCACCAATATAAATGCGCCAGCCCTTATAATTAGCTGTTTGTCCCATTTTTATTTTATGTCCGCCTTTTTCAAACACATATTCCATATTTATATTTTTGACCAATTTATCAATCTCTTTGTCTAAATTTAAATCTGGGTATATCATAGTAATCCATCTTTTCGTCAATTCAATAGATGGTTTATGATTTTCGAAGCTAATAGCAAAATTATTACCGCCCTTTTCATCTATACTCAATGGTCCATACCAATCTTTATTTTCTTTTGCCATTTTAGATGAAGCTAAATGTAATACAGCACTTGTCTCCCAATACTTTATATCTAGATCATATTTCAAATTTATCTCATTAATGAGATCCTGCGCCTCTTTAGATATAGATTTACTATACACAGGAACAATATCAACCAACGATTTATCAAAAGTGAAATCATCTGTCACCATGGATCTCGGTATCCCCAACGGCATTACTTCAGGTTGTCCCGGCTTCTCTAACTTACGCATTGCATTATATAGAAACTGTGCATACTGCTCACGAGTTACTACTTTTTTAGGCTCAAATAAATTATCACCTGTGCCCACAGCAATTTTGTTCTCTTGTAGGGCACTAATCGCCTCAGTAGCCCAATAATTTTTTTCCACATCATTAAAAGTAGTAATAGATTGTTGCTTTAAATTAAATGTTTTTTGTAAAATTGCCGCTAATTGTTCACGAGTTAAAACATCATTTGGTCCAAATTCATTATCCCCATATCCATTCATAAGACCAGAACTGACAACAGCATAAATTTCTTTTTCAAACATAGTACCTTTTACATCTTTAAATTGATCTTCAAACCTATCACCTACAAGTAATGGCTGTAGATACACATAAAGCAGACGAGCTGCTTGTCCTCGCGTAATATTATCGCCTAATCCAAACATTCCATTTCCATAGCCAGCTATCATTTTTTTATCTTTTAGATGCATAATTGCATCATAAGACCAGTGATTTGCAGGAACATCTTTAAATACTGTATCTGCTTGTACATTCGCTAACGATGTTAATGTCGTCGTAGCAAGTGTAGCTCCTATTATAAGCATTTTTGTTAGTTTCATACTGTAATCCCCTTATTTCTATAATTTATTATTACAAATAATTTCATTTGCCTTATATAATTCATTTCCTAGCATATTAATATTAACATAAAATGCTATAATTGTTATATATTAATATACAATTAAATAATTCTCTTATACATTAATATTCTCTGTTCTACTTTCGGAATACCTCTGAACATGTATGTAAAAGATTTGTTGATAGTAAATAAAAAATTTGATAATAATCATTCATCTTTAATACCCCCTCCATACAAAAAATAAGAAGCCTCTTTTTGAGAGACTTCTTATTTTTAATACAAACGACATACATAGGCTAAATATACACAATAAAATTAGGATGCTGAACCTTATTGCACCTTTATTATAACATATAACCCTTATTTTTTGTTTAATAATTCCAAATTATACAACTTTATCAACAATTGAGTGTTTATTTACATACAATGAATGTACAATAAAAAAACAACAAAATATTCACTTATAGAACCAACGTATGTAAAAACCAGCTACCATCCCATTCATAGTTTTGAAAAGTTGTTCTCTCCTTCTATAAGAATACTTTAAACCTCGGATAGATCACCTCATATTGACATCTTATGTATGCAGAATTACATATCAATTTCAATTGAAAATCATTCTCATTGTAACTATAATGGTTTCAAGAAGTGATATTTTCACTTCCTTTTCAAATCTCACAATATATTAAAGGAGGAACTAGCATTATGAAAAAAGTTATTTTAGCAGGAGCATTAGGAATTGCAGTACTATCAGGTATGAACTTACCAGGAGCAGAGGCACCTAAAGCGAGTGCAGCAACTACAAATTTAGAAATTCAAGAAGTTACAAAATATTACTCTATGAGTTCCTATGAGGTTTCTCAAAAAGAATCATTTAATCTTAATAAAGGGGAAGAACTTACGGTCTTTGTACAAAATTCCGGGTTCCCAATTTCTTATACAGTCTTTGATGCAGATGATCAAGTAATTGGCACATATAATGCTAATTCACCATACGGTCGCGTATTCAAAGCACAAAAAGACGGTAATATTTCTGTTCAATTTCAAGCAGGAGTAAATTCTTCTTACATGAAGAAGATGAATTTCACAGCCAAATTTTCAGTGTCTAAATTTAACTAGCAGTAAAAATTTTCACTATCCTCTTTAAAGGCAAATTAAAAAGGTATATCCCTTTCATGGGATATACCTTTAACTTTAGTGAATTTTATATTGTCCTGATAACTGCTCTTGCGCCATACGAACTAAACGTTTTGTAATTTCTCCACCTACTGAACCATTTGCTCTTGCTGTTGAATCCGGTCCAAGAGTAACACCAAACTCCTGTGCAATTTCATATTTCATTTGTTCAATTGCACTTGCTGCAGCTGCTATTAAGATTTCGTTTGAATTATTATTTTCGCGAATTTGCATTTTTAAACACCTCCGTTGAATTTGGTAATATCATGCTCTATTTCCAACAAAATATGCAAAAAAATTATTCGTTTAGCTATTTTACATATATTACCTAAACTTCCCTCCCTTTTGTGGGAATAAATAAAGGTATATATCATACCCATACCGTGTCCTATCCTACTTACTCTTGAATTCCCCTATTAACTCCTGTAACTCTTGGGAGAGCCAATTCAAAGAATTTGCCAACTCTGCAATATCTTGTACATATAATTCTTGCTCTTTCATACTTATCTCTACATTACTACCGCTATTCACATATGTATTTGCAATGTATGATAATTCATTTACAATCTGAACAGTAGCTTGATTACCTTTTAAAATGTCACTTGAATTATTCGAAGTCTCTTTAATTTGATTTGTAACAGATTGTGCAGCTTCTGAAATCTTTTCAAAGAAAGCACCACTACTTTGAACAAGTGTTATTCCTGATTCTATTTCCTTTGAACCATTCTGTATGGATCTTACAGTCTCTTCTGTTTCAGCTTGGGTTTCACCAATTAATTTAGCTATATCCCTTGCAGATGCCTCGGTTCTTTCCGATAATATACGTACCTCATCCGCAACAACTGAAATTCCTTTCCCCATCTTTCCAGCACATGAGTCTTCAGTAGAAGCATTTAAAGCTAATAAATTTGCTTGATTTGAAATAGTTGTAATTACAGTAAGAATTTCATTAATTTCCTTAGATTTTGCTTCTAATGCATAAATACTAGAAGATACATCTTGAATTGAATCTCGGCTTCTTTTCATTTGATTCACAATTTGCTTAATCAAATCTTTTCCTTCTAAAGAATGCTGTTCCATTTCTTCTGAAGTATTCCTAACTTGTTCTGCAGCTCCTGTAATTTCTTTCAGCTTAATTTCCATTTCTTGAACAATTCCTAAACATTTTTGCACTACATATTCATGAGAATATGCTCCTAAATTTAATCCTGTAATAGCACTTGAAATTCCTTTAAAGGCTATGCTATTCTCTTTTGTACTTACCGACAATTCCTGTGAGGATGTTGAAACTTGTATGGCAGTCTGCCTTACTTTATCTATAATCCTATTAAACTTTTTAATAGTGTTATTGAAATAGATATTAGTTATCCCTATATCATCAGACCCTTCATTCAATTTAATACTTAAATCCCCATCACCAACTTTACGTAACCCTTCTTGTAAGTCCTTTAAAGGCGATAGAGATTTTCGTGAGATGAATATTTGAATTGTAATTGCGATTGTTAATGAAATGATTATAAATAGTAAACCATGCACTATAAATTCTTTCTTTGTAAGAGGAATAATAGAAGCGTCTAAATCCGCCGCAACAATTGCAATTATATTATTATCTTCATCTGTAATTGGCTCTAAAATTGTTACCCATGTACCTAGTACATCTTCATACACTTCTGTCATTTGTGCCTGTTTCGTTTTCATTACTTTGTCGTATGTCTTCTTCCAATGAGTAGGATGCTCATAATAGTCACCTGTTTTTACAGAACCTAGTTTTACAGAAACTGTATTTGCTAATTCTGTATCCAAAGCTACTAATTGTAATTCAGCTTTATCATTTAGTTTGGCTCCTGTAACATATGTTTGCCCGACACTTTTCATATCTTTTATAGCTTTATCTAATTGTTCCGTCAATTTTTCTGTCTTTACTTTTTGTGCTGAGGGGTCTTTTGCTACATCTCTTACTATTTCTAGATCTAATTGATTTATTATTGTATCTCCTGTTTCAAAAGACTGCCTTTCAAATATAGACATCATACTATTTTGAAACATGTTAAAGCTTAACAAGCCCATACTTCCCACAAGCGTTAGAATTATTAATACCGTTAGTAATACATTTTTCTGAAGCAACGATAGCTTATGCCAATATTTTTTCATTGATTTCACCTTTCTTATTTTCAACAATACAAAAACAAAGTAGTAACATATTAATAGGTTCTATTTATGTTATTAACTTAAACATTAAAATAGCATACTTGTCATTCAATCAAACGTTCCAATTTTTTTGTTTGATAGAGTTTCTTTCCTTTTATACTGATAGTTTCACTATAATTAAAGCGATAATTTAACTAATCTAAGAATTTATGTATATAAATACAAAAGGATGATACCATTGTAATCAACATAAAAATGCAGCTAATTTTCAACACCCTTTTATATAGCAGAACTAATGAAATAATAGTTATGACACTATTGAATAATAATGCTAAAGTTTAACTTCTATTTTTTGAAGCCGATTCTGATCTATTGTACAAATATCAGTTTCCCCATTTGCAATCTCATCTTTTATATATCCAGCTGATTTTGGAAATCTAATAGTAGGAAGACGTTTACCTTCTATTACTTCATCTTTTCCATTTGTACTGATACCTTCTAGATCCATTATGTTAAGTGTTAGTTTTAGACAAAGAAAAGAATTCTTAAGCTCTCATCTTTGGCCATCTTTATCTCGCACAACAAAAACAAACTGGAAAGTTCCTTCCAGTTTCCTATTTTATAACTATTTTCCTTATTTTTCTATAACATTTTAAAAAGTTAGCCTAAACCCTTTTAGCTTAATCCAATATATTTCTTCAATTATCTTAAAATCATCTGAAATAGCACAATCAGTAAATTCTTATTACGAAACTTATGTATTAATAAATACTAAAGGACATACTCCTAAAAAATAAGCCATGGATGTAATTGTAGTACGATTTTCATCAGTAATAAACGTACACATGTTAAACAAAAAAAGACTCAATTATTTATATGTCATTCCTTCTTTTAATATAAATCGACTGCTTTTTTCTTAAATTCTACTTCATCAGTGGTGCTAATTTTACTCATAGAAAACTCCCCTCCATAGTAAATAGGTTAATGTGTTCTCTTTATCCTATCTACTATAAGGGGAGTATAGCATAGCTTCTTTTTGTAAAAGGTCTAAGATTCTAGTGCAGTAATTAATTTCTGACGTTCTTTATCTCTAAAAATTTTAATTTCATGTTTAAACTCATAATTTCCTGCTTCAAATCTAACCCATTCCTTACTTGTCCAATATACAACATCTACATTCGCATCTAAAATTGCAGAACATATGTCTACTAATTCTTCCTCGTAAAATGGTGCTTCTTTCGCTAGTTCAAAAGCTAGTACTTTTGGATCCTTACTTTTAATTTGGAGTTCCCTTGAAGTTTGTCCTAGATACTGCCATGGAGAATCTAGGGATTGCACATAGAAATTTGGAGTTTCATTAAACTGTGATGGAGAATGCATTGTAGCAGCAAATGTAGGTTTACTCACTCCTATTGTTACGCCTAAAGCAATAGAACCAATAATAAGTTTTTTAATCATTTTTTCAGCCCCTTTAATTATTTTGGATATGCTTCATTTGTATACTACGTTTATGTTTGAGTAAATGAAGATGATTTGACATGATTCATCATTTTTCTCAAAAACTGTATATTAATTAATTGTTGTAAACTTACCGAAAACAAAAAAGTTTCCATAAGGAAACTTTTTGTTTTCGGTATACATTATATGTATAAAAATTAGTTTTAAAAATATTTACTTATTTGTTGATAAAATTGTATATGGCTATTGCTCCTACTATTATCTACATACATTTCATGCAAAGATTCACATCTACATGAACAAATTCATCTTATGACCGCTTTTCTTTTTACGAAATTAAGTAATTGTTTAAATAGCTGGTATAAATTACTTTCTTTCTCAGCTCTATTATTTTGTTCTTTCGCCTAAAATTCCAAAATCCCCATTACTTCTTTCGTAAATAGTTTAAAATCAGTTAAATGTTTTTCAATAATTTGACGAACAATATCTAAATTTACACTTTGATAATCATGAACAGCAATATTACGAAACCCAACCATCGCCTTTAACTTATTTGCTAGATCAGCGCTAAGTAATCCTGCTGTAACCAACAAATCAAAGGCTTCTCGACTAGATTGGGGTAGTCCTAATTTTTTCCCTGCAACAATATGCATCGCTAAATCAATACTCGCTTCACAAGCTCTTTGTATGTTCAATATTATTGAATCTTGTTTTGTAAAATCCTCTAAATTTTCAGGAGCATTTCCATACACATCTTGGATTCTTTTTATACAACGCTCTATTGTAGAAATTTTATTTAAAATAACCTCATTCTTCATATATTGAACCTCTTTTCTTTATATCATCAAATACTACCTGTCGTTCTTCATTCAATTTAGAATACATTTTTAAGGTTTTCATTTCAAAAACGACCTTACGTTTATCATCCGAACAAAATATTGTCTTTCCTGTATGTATAATCTGAGCTTGAAAAACTGTAGAAGCTTCGGATAAGTCAACTAAATCAACATCTCTATGAACAATGTTAGCTAACTCTTGTGCTAATAAAAAACGTTCATAGTTCCCTAAAGTTGCGTCACTTAAATAAGCTATATCAATATCACTATCTTCTCGTTCTCTGTTCTCAGCCATTGATCCAAACACAATTATCCAATAGGGATTCACCGTCTCTTGTAATTTTTCTATAATAGCTGTTTTCATGCTTTGAAAAATCATCTAATTAATCCCCCTTATTATACTTGAATTTTATTATATCATAACCAATCATAAATCCTTTAAACGACTACAAATCCTTAAACAAAATTAAGACTTTTTAGTACTTAACTCCTTACAAAATTTGAAGCTTATTTCTGACCTAAAATTATTATAATTCAGGAGTAGGTATATTGTAGCTTTGCTTCTTAAATAATTGTTAATAATCCCATACTTCGCCTGTTAAATGCCTTTTATATTTTGTCCTACAAAAGTAAAAGACTGACAATAACTGTCAGTCTCTTGCTTTTGCAACTCTAAAGAAATTTAGCCTATTTCCATATACATTCTAATAATTTGAGGATATATTGCTCTTATAAAGACTTATATATATTAATCCACTTTTAATTTTTCTTTCACCTTTGTAGGGAGTTCGTCTTTCTTAACCTCTTCCCAAGATTCCACACCTTTTTTTTCAGAGTAATATATACGTAAAAACGCTTCTTTACGAAGGTTTTTTAACGCTGTAAACTCCATTTCTTTCTCTTTACCATCTTTATCAAATCCAGATAATTTATATTCGTAAGTCGTATCCCCGTTTACATTTTTCTCTTTTAATTTTTCACCATCCTTGGTAATTTGCACATAATATGTATCTGTACCAAGACGGTTTAGGTTACAACCTGTTAATAATACTGTAAAGAAAACAAAAACACTACACATAAGCATAATTCGTTTCATATTATTCACCTCGCATCTCTTTTCACAAAAATTATATCCTAATCTTCTTAATGCAAAAATTCATTAACGTGACACTAACATTACGTTTTTGTAAGATACTAAAAAATTTCTAAACTATAACTAGACATCCAACGTATTTCAAGCTTCAATTTAAATTGTACATTTTCTAATAACCATTTTACTATGTAATATAAAAATCCTACCTTTATAAAGATAGGATTTTTATTTCATTAGATACTAATTTTTCATCTAAACCAGAAAGGTTAAACTCATTCCCCCTCACATACTCTTTAAATCGAGGTTCTCCTCTTCCATTTTTTTTAATCCTATTCTTAGTTGTTCTAACAATTGCGCAGGTGCGTTTTTAGGTGATCCAGTATTAAAAGGAGGTTGTGGATCATATTCCAAAATTAATTGAGCTGCTTTTCCTACTTCTTCTCCATATTCACATGCTACTAAATTTAGAGCCATATCAATACCTGCTGAAACACCAGCCGCTGTTATAATTTTATTATGATAAACTACCCTCTCCTCAGTTGGAATCGCTCCAAGAGAAGATAATAGCTCATAAGATCCCCAATGACTTGTAGCTTTTACACCATTTAATAAACCTGTAGCGCCTAATATTAAGGAACCATTACAAACCGTTGTAGTCCATTTCGTAGTTTTGTGTATTTGACGAATCCATTGTAAAGATTCTTTGTCATTCATAGGTGCCTTATAGCTAGGAGGACGACATCCAGGAATAACAAGAACATCAGCTGAGTGAATTTCAGAAAAGCTATAATCGGCATGCAAATAGCCCATCTTTGAATCAAGCTTAATCAATCCCTTTTTCTTTGCAACAAACTTAATTGTACTACTTGTTCCTGCAGCAAATACCTCATACGGCCCAATTGCATCTAATGCTGTAATTCCATCTTGAACTACCCCCACTTTCACTTCGTTTAGAAGTGAGGGATTCCTAAGTAAAAAGTTCTATCGAACTCTAATTGATTAGGCTAACCCCGCAATCCCTGCGGTTAGAAGTCTTATTGCTTCATTCTTTATATTGATACTTGCGTTAATATCCCTATCATGGTGTGTACGACAAGAAGGACAGTCCCATTTACGTAGGTTTAGATTTTTAACGTCTTTGTTTTGATATCCACAACAAGAGCATAATTGGCTGGAAGCAAATGTTTTCGATACGACAATGACTTGTTTGCCATACCATTTTGCTTTATATTCCAACATGGTTCGAAACTGTGACCAAGATACTTCACTAATTGCTTTTGCTAACTTACGATTTTTCAACATATTTGATACTTGCAAATCCTCTATACCGATAACATCGTGGTTTTTGATGATTTCAGTTGAGATTTTGTCTAAGTAATCTTTTCTAGCATTTGATATGTATTCATGAATTCTAGCTATTTTTACTCGTTGTTTATTCCAACGAGATGATCCTTTCATTCTTCTAGAAAGAACACGCTGTGCTTTCGCCAACTTATCTTCTAATAATCGGAAAAACTTCGGATTTTCATAGGGTTTTCCATCTGACAAAATAGCGAAATCTTTTAGTCCTACATCTATCCCAATGTAAGAATGAGTTTTCGGAAGTTCTTGTACTTCTGTTTCAACTAATAGTGACACAAAATATCTATCAGAAGGGTTTCGTCTAACTGTAGCATTTACAATACGTCCCGTTATTTCACGACTTTTGGCAAATCGAACAAGACCTAGTTTTGGCAATTTTATTTTGTTTCCTACAATGGCAATGTTTTCATTTGTTTGTTTTGTGATATAAGATTGTACGTTATTCTTCTTGGATTTGAAACGCGGGGCACTATTTTGTTTTTTGAAAAAGCGTGTATACGCATCCGCAAGGTTGCGAACAGACGACTGAATAGCGATACTATCCACTTCTTTGAGCCAAACAAACTCTTTCTTCATGGCAGGAAGTTTGGCAGAGCATGTACCATATGTTAAACCTTTTCCAGTTTCTTTATATGCGTGATCCCATAGGGATAGGAAATGATTGAATACAAAGCGAGAACAACCTATCGTTTTATTAATTAGAATTGCTTGTGCATGATTTGGATAGATACGAAACTTAAAGGCTTTATTAATTATCATTTGATTCACCTCCATTTCGGTATATGAATATTATAAACCAAACGTACATTCGATGGATAGTGAAGTAACACTTTATGTATGTCGAACAATTAAGATGGCTTCCTGCCATCTCTTGTTCGAAGCCAATTCATCTCCCACCTACTCACTTCGCGTTCTTTGAGGAAGGAGTCTTCTTGGCTAAAATGATAAATAGGATATGAATTCAACTTACTATTGAATTCATATCCTTTGTTCTTACTAAACTACTTTGTCGCATTATAGTGACGTCTTAAAAGTGCTAATTTCAAATTTACATATGTTAGAAATTCTTTTTAGTTCTATTAGAGATCAGTAATAATCCTGATATGATACATAAAATCGCCCAGAATAATGACCCCTCTTTCGCACCAGTGTTTGGTAATATAGGCTTTTCTTTTTTCAAAGATTCATCTTTTGATTGTTCCTTTGGATTATTTGAATCTTTTGGATCCATTGGAGCATTCGGTTCTTCCACCTTTTCATATACGTAAATGACCTCCGTTGATCCTTCTACATACTTACCTTTGGCGTTTTTCGGTTTTTCTATCAACTTGTAGCCTGGAATGTCTTTTGACTCTGTTTGATAATCGTTTCCGACTTTATCTGTTGTACTTATTCCCGGTATTATATCATTTCCATCCTTATCTACGTACTTCGTTACTACACTACCTTCTACCTCTGGTTTTGGTTCTTCTATCTTTTCATATACGTAGATTACTTCTTGCGTTCCCTCTACATACTTACCTTCGGCGTTTTTTGGTTTTTCTACTAACTTATAGCCTGGGATCTCTTTATTTTCTGTTGTGTACTCTTTTCCAACCTTATCTGTCGTTGTATTACGTTGTGCGATTTCTTTTCCTTCTTTATCTACGTACTTCGTTACTACACTACCTTCTACCTCTGGTTTTGGTTCTTTTATCTTTTCATATACATAGATTACTTCTTGCGTTCCCTCTACATACTTACCTTCGGCGTTTTTTGGTTTTTCTACTAACTTGTAGCCTGGGATCTCTTTATTTTCTGTTGTATAGCCTTTCCCTACTTGATCCGTTGTTGTATTACGTTGTGCAATCTCTTTTCCTTCTTTATCTACGTACTTCGTTACTACACTACCTTCTACCTCTGGTTTTGGTTCTTCTATCTTTTCATATACGTAGATTACTTCTTGCGTTCCCTCTACATACTTACCTTCGGCGTTTTTTGGTTTTTCTACTAACTTATAGCCTGGGATCTCTTTATTTTCTGTTGTATAGCCTTTCCCTACTTGATCCGTTGTTGTATTACGTTGTGCGATTTCTTTTCCTTCTTTATCTACGTACTTCGTTACTACACTACCTTCTATTTCTGGTTTTGGTTTTTCTATCTTTTCATATACGTAGATTACTTCTTGCGTTCCCTCTACATACTTACCTTCGGCGTTTTTTGGTTTTTCTACTAACTTATATCCTGGGATCTCTTTATTTTCTGTTGTATAGCCTTTCCCTACTTGATCCGTTGTTGTATTACGTTGTGCGATTTCTTTTCCTTCTTTATCTACGTACTTCGTTACTACACTACCTTCTACCTCTGGTTTTGGTTCTTCTATCTTTTCATATACGTAGATTACTTCTTGCGTTCCCTCTACATACTTACCTTCGGCATTTTTCGGTTTTTCTACTAGCTTATATCCTGGAATTTCTTTATTTTCTGTTGTGTACTCTTTTCCAACCTTATCTGTCGTTGTATTACGTTGTGCGATTTCTTTTCCTTCTTTATCTACGTACTTCGTTACTACACTACCTTCTACCTCTGGTTTTGGTTCTTCTATCTTTTCATATACGTAGATTACTTCTTGCGTTCCCTCTACATACTTACCTTCGGCATTTTTCGGTTTTTCTACTAGCTTATATCCTGGAATTTCTTTATTTTCTGTTGTGTACTCTTTTCCAACCTTATCTGTCGTTGTATTACGTTGTACGATTTCTTTTCCTTCTTTATCTACGTACTTTGTTACTACACTACCTTCTACCTCTGGTTTTGGTTCTTCTATCTTTTCATATACGTAGATTACTTCTTGCGTTCCCTCTACATACTTACCTTCGGCATTTTTCGGTTTTTCTACTAGCTTATATCCTGGAATTTCCTTTGATTCTGTTTTGTAGTCTTTTCCTACTTGATCCGTTGTACTTGTTCCCGGAACTAACTCTTTTCCTTCTTTATCTACGTATTTCGTTACTACATTTCCTTCTACTTTTTCATATACATAGACTACTTCCATCGTTCCTTCTTCATATTTACCTTCGGCATTTTTCGGTTTTTCTACTAGCTTATATCCTGGAATGTCTTTTGACTCCGTTTTGTAGTCTTTTCCTACTTGATCCGTTGTACTCGTTCCTGGTACTAACTCTTTTCCTTCCTTATCTACGTACTTCGTTACTACGTTTCCTTCTACTTTTTCGTATACATAGATTACTTCCGTCGTTCCTTCTTCATATTTACCTTCGGCATTTTTCGGTTTTTCTACTAGCTTATATCCTGGAATGTCTTTTGACTCTGTTTTGTAGTCTTTTCCTACTTGATCCGTTGTACTTGTTCCTGGTACTAACTCTTTTCCTTCTTTATCTACGTACTTTGTTACCACGTTTCCTTCTACTTTTTCATATACATAAATTACTTCTGTTGTTCCTTCTTCATACTTACCTTCGGCATTTTTCGGTTTTTCTACTAACTTATATCCCGGAATGTCTTTTGACTCCGTTTTGTAGTCTTTTCCTACTTGATCCGTTGTACTTGTTCCCGGAACTAATTCTTTTCCTTCCTTATCTACGTACTTTGTTACCACGTTTCCTTCTACTTTTTCATATACATAAATTACTTCTGTTGTTCCTTCTTCATACTTACCTTCGGCATTTTTCGGTTTTTCTACTAACTTATATCCCGGAATGTCTTTTGACTCCGTTTTGTAGTCTTTTCCTACTTGATCCGTTGTACTTGTTCCCGGAACTAATTCTTTTCCTTCCTTATCTACGTACTTTGTTACCACGTTTCCTTCTACTTTTTCATATACATAAATTACTTCTGTTGTTCCTTCTTCATACTTACCTTCGGCATTTTTCGGTTTTTCTACTAACTTATATCCCGGAATGTCTTTTGACTCCGTTTTGTAGTCTTTTCCTACTTGATCCGTTGTACTTGTTCCCGGAACTAATTCTTTTCCTTCCTTATCTACGTACTTTGTTACCACGTTTCCTTCTACTTTTTCATATACGTAGATTACTTCCGTTGTTCCTTCTTCATACTTACCTTCGGCATTCTTTGGCTTTTCTACTAACTTATATCCTGGAATGTCTTTTGACTCTGTTTTGTAGTCTTTTCCTACTTGATCCGTTGTATTGGTTCCTGGAACTAACTCATTCCCATCCTTATCAACGTATTTCGTTATTACGCTTCCTTCTACTTTTTCATATACGTAGATTACTTCCGTTGTTCCTTCTTCATACTTACCTTCGGCATTCTTTGGCTTTTCTACTAACTTATATCCTGGGATTTCTTTGTTTTCTGTTTTGTAGTCTTTTCCTACTTGATCCGTTGTACTCGTTCCTGGTACTAACTCGTTTCCATCCTTATCAACGTACTTCGTTACTACATTTCCTTCTTTTTTAGGCTCCACTTCAATCGATACTTTCGGTTTATGCGGATTCTCAGAATCTTCCAGATCCATCACGATTGCCATATTTTCAATCGTTCCCGCTTCTTCCATCGTTACTTTTGCTGTAAAAGTTACTATAGCTTCCCCTACACCTTTGATTTGTGGAACTGTTACTTTTAAACTATTTCCTTCTACTTCAGCTGCTACTTTCTTTCCATCCAACTGTATGCTTGATGCATCTAACTCTAAACCTTCTGGCAATGTATCTTCAATCACAACATTTTTTGCTGTTGTTTTATCTAATACATTTTTTGCGATAATTGTGTATGTTATTTTGTCTCCTGTTTTTACTAAGTTTTTATCCGCTAACTTTTCAGCTTCAATCTTTCCTGGTACACAATCAATCGCATTCGGATTAGGTGCCACCTTTATAGTTGGAATTTCAAACTTTTTATCACTGGACACCAGAAAACCTCCAGTAACCTCAGATCCATTTACATCAGGTTTTGTTTCTTTACTCTTATAAATAAGAGTATATTCACCTTCCGGTTGCTCCTCTAAATCCCAAATCAACTGGTTATTTTTCACAATCGGCTTAGTGCTCATACCATTCGGTCCTTCAACACGAATATCCATAACATCTAAATCACGATTAAAGTCTAAAACCATTTTATCCTTCTCGCTTTTAGTAACTGAGCTTACTGTTTGAATTAAACTTTTAGAAAACTCATCAATGTTATTTGATAGAACAAACCACTCTGGCTTTGTAGCCATGCTTTGAAGCGCTTGTCTTGATGCTGGTCCAACTTCACTTTCATACTTATCATAGTAATTATTTGGTGCTGATAGTGCTGCTTTATTTTCCCAAAAGGCCGTTACTAATTTATAGCCTTTACCCTTAATGTCATTTGCTATGTTAGTAACTTCATTCATTGCTCCTTTATAATCTTGATGATATTCTCCTGAATAAGCTTTTCCTGTCCAATCACTTACTGTATTAGATGTCTTATAAATGTATCCATCCAATTGAACATTCGCTACTCCATCCGTTACAAGTAAGAAAATTGTTTCTCTATCTGGATCATTTTCTCCTTTTTGCTGTTCATATTGCTGCATTGCAAACTGAAGACCACTTGCAGTTGGCGTACCACTAAATGGAGTAATATCATTAATTCCTTTTTTAGCTGAATCCATCCCACTATTCAAACCCGAATGTAAATTCGTTTTCACGCCAGGGCCGCTATTATTTAAGGTTCGACCATTTATTCCTTTGTATCCTTTATAATCTTGATAACTAGTTACCATTACTCTATCTGTCTTAGGATCTAGTTTATCTACTGTCTGTTCTAATGCACTTTTAACACTACCTATAGAATCTTTAAAACTTCCACTCGCATCCTGCACAATTACAAAATCTATTTTCTTTTTATGCAATGGCCATTGAAACTTTAAATGCCCTTCATGCTGTCTGTAACACATATTTTCTGTTTCATTTGTTTTTAGTGTATGGTCTATTCCCTCTACTGATTCAGCAAAAATATTAGATCCGGGTAACACCAACTGAATTAACAAACACAGTGCCATAAATATTGATAGATTTTTTTTCATACCCTACTCCCTTTTACTATTGTATATTCTAATATTCCTATGTTAAATTTTTAATCCTATTAGAATATCAAATTAAAAATATCTTCCTTTATTAATGAATTCTTCTCCTTTCTAATCTCACAAAACCGAACCGGTCGGTCTGGTTCGGTTATTATCATACAATAATTCCCCTTGTTTCTAAATGCTTTTTTATTATTTTATAAAAATTATGCAATATTAATAAAAATACGTATCATTTAAAATGTGTATTAATAACCGATGTACCAACGAATATACCAACACTTTCAGCACTTGCTTTTAACAACCACGTATATAATAATATGGAAGTAACATTCCATTTTATATCATGAGAGAAGCAATATACTCATGGCTTACTACATACTCATCATTTAGGATTAAACATATGTAGCAAAAATTAATACTAAAAACTTCTATTAAAATATAGAAAAATTTCTACAGAAGTGTAAAAATAATAATTCCGAATTTTCGATTTGAGAGGAAAATAAATTATGACTAAAGTTGATACAGTAAAAGAAAAAATAATCGAAACAGCTTTGTATCTATTCAATACGCAAGGAATTTCCCGTACATCCATTCAAGATATCATGGACGCTGCTTCTCTGCCTAAAGGCGCTATTTATCGCCGATTTAAAAGTAAAGATGAAATTGCATTGGCTGCATTTCATAAAGGTGGAGAAATCATATGGAAACATTTTTATGCGGCTATAGAAAATAAAGAGAATGTTATAGATAAAATCATCGCCATCTTCCTTGTATACCAAGATGCGGCAAACAATCCTCCAATAGCTGGTGGGTGTCCTTTACTTAATGTTGCAATTGAAAGTACAGATGTCTTCCCTGAATTACATGCTGCAGCTGCAAAAGGATATGATAATACAGTAGTACTAATGGAATCTCTTATTAAAGAAGGAATAGAAAAAAATGAATTTAAAGATGATATAGATGTTATATCACTTGCTTCTTTTCTTTCTTCTTCGATGGAGGGAGCAATTATGGCTAGTCGAGTATCAAAAGATAATGTACACCATCATCATTTTATAGAACAAATAAGACATCTTTTGAATTCATATGCTAATTAAGCCTGCTTAAATGGAGGTGCATTTTAAAGTAAAAAAGACACCATAAGGTGTCTTTTTTTAATATGTCCATTGTAATGACTAATTTGTTAGATGAAATAAAATATCCAAAGAAATACTTTCCTCTTCATTTACATAAAAGTACAATAGATAGACTCTTATGCTACAACACATATGAGCTTATTTCACTAGTATTGGTAGTAATCCGTACGGGCTCCAAAGCAGACTCTCAAAAGACTAAATCTCCCCCTAACGATAACAAAAAATAAAGATTTTGCAGTTTTTTTATAAATGTATCCTTCTAGATCAATGCACTCATTCCCCTTGATCCTCATTCTCTTCATCAATTAGTAAATATCTCGGGGAAAGCATTATCGTTCATTAGACCGTTAATACGTAGCTCTCGTATTTGAGATTTCGCCACAAGTAATCTTTTAAGTGTATGCATATTAGTTTTCACCTTTCGTGCAGAAACAGAATGATGTTACTTTAAGTTCTCTTTTTTCTTGGAGAGACATGAAAAGAAAGTCTTGCAGACTCCCCTTAAAGACAGGCTCCCCGTTCGAATATGCGATAATAGTTTTACTAAGATTTCTCATTGTACGCGCAGACATTAAGCTTTTCATTATTATTTACTCCCGTTTTCCATTCAGACTTTATAATAAACCCGTCTAATTTCTAGTTGGTTATATCTTCTGTTCCCCTTGTCTAGCCACACTTGCCCAGTGATTATGATGTTCTCAATCAGTGTAAGCCTTCGTATTTTCTCCTTATCAAGTAGCTCGGAATGGGTGATACCCATGTCCACTAGAAATTCTAAACGTTGGTTACTTGTGATAAATCCTTTCCTTTCAAGGACGTTAAGGCCTTCTAAAACTTTGTCCTACTCTTGCTTTATCATCCTAGGACTTGCTCTTTTCGAGCGAATCCTATATAAATACTTAGGTACTTCTCAACGACTTCCCCAAAAGCCTTACAAAGAATTTCCTCCGAGCCATCACCTTTAAAAAGCTTCCACACGTTATCTACATTACAAAATTCGATTTCCATTATTTATTTATTTATTTATTTATTTATTCTTTTAGATAGTTACTCGTTAACATTTTTAAGATATTCGGCTTTTGTTATCGTTCCAGTGGCGCTAATAGTCACCTCTAGTTGATCATGTCCGTTCAAGTAGATTTTCTTCATAGCTCCACCACTCATAGGTACGGTACTGTCAGTCCAAGGCATATGAGCATCATCAATCTCCGCAAATTTAACTCCTACTTTTGCATGTTTTAGCATGTCCTCACTAGCCCATCTATTAAGCTTATCGTCCGTTAGCTGTTTATATGTCTTAAGAGCTTCTTCACTCCATCCAGTAGTACCCTGATATGCTTTCTTTTTGCGTTCTGTTTGCTGCTCAACTTTGAGAGCTTCTTCTCTATCCTGATTAGATTCCTCTTCCACAGGGATTGATTGTGTTTCCTCCTCTTCAGCTTTCTCAAGAGGGCGCTCCTCAGGTGGGTTTTCCTTTGCATAGATTTCACTCTTCATCTTTGTGTTTTCCTCTTTGACTTCCTTATGCAGTTTCACTAGCTCATTATGTTTATCTACTAGTTCGTTATAATCGCTTTGTTCACGGGCAATAGCTCTGTCATATCTGTTATTGTGACAACTATTAAGTGTGAAGAAGATAAAAGCACAAGCGCCAATCTTAGCCCAGCTTTTCCCGTTGATTGATTTAACCTTTTCAGCGATTTTTAATTTGTCAAATTTCATTGTTGCTTTCCTCCAAGTTACTTATTTATTATTTATATATACATTTAGTTACATATATAGTATAGTGACCAGATGACTAGATGTCTATGATATTCATTTGGTCTTGAGATATAGTTTTTACTTTACTCAAGTAAGTGGCTCATCATAACTACTATGATATAGCCGAATGCAAACATGCTTGAGCTAACTACTACTGCTTGATTGATTTCACTTTTTCTCATTGCAGTGAGTGTTCAAATAACCCTTGCTCAACACAAAAAGATTCAAATTCCCTAAGAATTCCCTTATTAGACTTTATTGTGTGAAAACTTAAATTCTTAATCTCTCTATCATCTAAAAACTCCTTTATCGCAAATTTAAGCAACAAAAAATCCCCACTCTTTCTTCTATACAGAAAAAAGAATGAGGACCTACCTAGGGCAGATATTTAATAATGAGTTTTAAGACGCTTAAAAACTCATTATTCTTGATTGCGCGGTAGACGCTTTCTGAATTATTATAAACAACTAGTTATATATGATTCTTTTATACTGAATAGGAGGTATTTCTATTATTCTGGGAAAATGAAGTTAGAGTTTCCTTCACTATTATCGGAATCCTCTTTCGGGAACGTAATAGTAGAACCTTGATTCCCTTTATTTATTTCTTGCTCCTCAGGAAATACAATGGAAGAATCATTACCTACGTTTGGTGAAAAACCAAGTTTAGATAAAATGGCTTTTAAATCAGGTAAAACACCAATTTTATCATTAATTGGATCATTAGATTTCGTTCCGGTACTAGAATCACTTAAAATATCCCTAAGCTGGCTTGGTGTATATACTTTTCCCTGATTATTTTTTGCAATTCCTTGAATTGATGCAGCAGCACCAGCAATAATAGGTGATGCACTAGATGTTCCACTAAAGCTAGATGTATATAAATTTGTTGTAAATTCACTTGGTTTAGCATCTGTTGTATCTACTGCATTCCCCCATCCATACACATCTACCCTACTACCATAATTAGAGAAATATGAACGTTTATGAGGAACCCTTGCAGAAGCTGCCCCAACCATAATTGCCCCTGAATCTTTAAAATCAGGACTATTACGATTGAGAACTTGTTTACCATTACGGTCTCTAAATTGATCTAAATCGTTTCCGCCGTTTGCACCTGCTTCAATAATAATAATTCCTTTATTTGCTCCCATACGAATTGCATCAAATATATCCGGTTTTACTTCTACAGGAAGATAGTTCTTATCTCCATATCCATCATAAGTAGCTTGGGCTTCTAATAAAAGGATATCTCCAGCTTGCATATTGTTAACTGCACTTAAGATCGCATCAGCTGTATTGTACCTACCATTATCTCTAATCTGAGATACAACCTTTACCTTAGCTTTTGGTGCAATCCCAATTCCACCTATGTTATTATCTTCTGCCGAAACAATCCCTAAGACTGAGGTACCATGATCATGGTGTTCACTCTTATTCTGTCCGGATATCAATTCAATCTTTTGATTCACTAAATCCTCATGACTAAATAACCAGCCATACTCCATGTCTACAAAAGTAGTTCCTTTTCCATCTCCACCTTTTATGCTCCAGGCATAAGGTGCATTAATTCCTAATGGTGCTGGTTCAAGGTAACCTTGTCTTGTAAGTCTAGGTTCATCATATGGATTAACAGATAAATTTGGTAAACGCTCTTCTGGTGGCGCCTCTTCTTCCTGTAAATACGCCGTTTCAACAAGAGATAATTTTTCAATTTTTGTAAGTAATGCTTGTACATCTATATTATCTTGAGTTTCTACAATATAATAGTTTAGCAAATTAGAAGAAATTTGATCGGAATCTTTTATTTCTTTACCTAGATTTTTAATTTCTTTAGGATTTAAAGAACTAAAAAGTCGATTTATAGTTACATTTGGGTATTCAGCTAAAATTCTAATTAATTCAGGATCTTGTTTTTCTTCTTTAATGAATTTTTCTATTCCATCCTGATATGGTAAATTCGCTTCATTTTTAAATTTTAAAATTAATTGTTTAGTAGCTTGCTTATGTACAGTAGAATTCAATTGCTTATTTGAATAATTGTAAGTAGCTGCGTAGGCAACTTCTGATTTTTCACTTGGAAGTATACCGCCTACTCCATTAAATGCTGTTAATGCAATTGAAGAAACTAGAATTCCCTTAAAAATTTTCAAAACGTGCACCTCTTCTTATCAATATATAATTATAAAAAAATGTATATTACCTAACTTCTTTTTATCAAAACGTTTTATATGTAGGACTGTATTTTCAACTCCATTCATTCTTTAATATTTTTTTATACATCATAAATACAACTAATTCATACCAACAATTTTATTCATTCAGCTGCATTACTGTAACAAGTATAGTTACACCTTTGCGAAATAGTCAACCTTAAATGCAATTTTGCATGTAAAATCATACATACTTCTATTAACTTGTCCCCAATTATTTCAAAAAAAGTTGGGCTTCTATCATTTTGAGTAATTGCATATATGTAATATAAAACATATAAGGAGGTTAAAATGTGGTAATCTCAAGACAAGATTCCTGGACTGATGATAACGATTTACTTCTCGCATCAACAGTACTTCAGAATGTTCGTAACGGTGGAACACAGTTAGCTGCATTCAAAGAAGTAGCAAAACTACTAGCTAGAACACCCGCAGCTTGTGGATTTCGTTGGAATTCATATGTGAGAAAACAATATCAAGAAGAAATACAACAAGCAAAAAAAGAGCGAAAAGCGGGAAACAACATTCCCTTCTCTCCACCAGAAAAAGAAACAAACTCTTTACCTATTACATTAGATGACATTATTCTCTTTCTACAAAATTATAAAGATGTGAATGAATTGACAAAGTTACAAAATCAAATCGAAGATTTAGAAGCTGAGAATCAATCCCTTCTACAACGTTTAACTATGTATGAAGATGAGTATCGTATGTTACTGAACCATATCGATAAGACAAGAAATTTAATTGTAGTGGATTAAACAGCATAACTATATCGAGTTTCAAGTAGAACCTTTACCCTACAAAATCACTAATTATAAAGAAAATTCAGATTATTATAATTGGTAATAAGTAAAATACACATACATAATGTATGTGTATTTTTAATTTGACTATTATTAAGAGAAATACTTAGCCTATATTACATCTTTTCTAATATTTCTTGTCTTTCACACCATTTAGTTAGCTTTTCTAATGCTTTTTTAGATAAACGTTTTGTTTTATGATTACAAAATCTCGATAATGTAGACGGAGAAATACTAATTTCATCTGCTATTTCACGAATGCTTACCTTTTTTTCATTGTGTACTTTCAGTATTTGGTCACGAATCTTTTTCTCTATTTGCTCGACCGATTCTACTGTCTTCTTTATCTCTTTAACAACTGTTACTTCAGGTAATTGTTCCTGAGGTTCTTCTATGCTCTTCTTTCCAATTACCCTATCCATTGATTGCAGCATTTCCTCAGGTGGTAAAATCGTTATTCCTAAGTTAGTGTAATAATTTTTAAACCAATTACGTTTTCCAATTTGTTGTTCATCAAGTGGATCACTATACTCCCAATGAGAGATTACTTTTTCATTTTCTAAATCCATTAAAACATTTTCTAACTGTTCTCTAATACGATTTGGCTTCCAATCTTTTGGGATATCCATTACTGCTAGCAGCCCTTTGTCCCCACCTATAGAATATGGCTTTTTCAATGATGAATACATTTGTCTAATTCTCCATTGCCATGTTAAGTATCGAATTAACCTTTTATGATATTTATGTCTATAGCTATTGTATTCAAGTGCTTTTTTAGACAATAATGCTGTTGTATTATTTGATCCGTATAAGTAATTGGTTAAAAAGCTGCCTGGCTTAATACGACAAGATTCAATGCCCATATATTCATTTGTAACACTATGTCTCCACAATACAACCGAATCTAATACAAATAATCGTTTAACAACCTCACGCTTTAATTCTAGTCGTTCCCCTTCATCTTCACGGTCATTTAATACTACGACTTCATTTTCATCATTTAAATAGATAAAAATACTTGCTAAAGCCGCAATTCTTTTTGCTATTTTAATTTTATCTTCAGCTCGATAATATTCTTTATTTTTAACGACTGTCTTTGGAATATTGCACATTTCTAAAACTTGCTCATATGAAAAATCAATAAACTCATCTGGAGATTTTGCTTCGTTGATCCACTGTATTGTAATTGCATCTAAACAATCTGCTGTTAAATCATCCATATTACTCATTACATCATCAACAAGGGTATTCCATCGGGCAGCCTCTTCAATATTTGTAAGTCTTAAATCCTCGTCTTTATGTGAAGAAAGTTGAGCCATCCCATTAGAAGATTTCGTTTCAATAGGATATTGTAAAACTTTGGTATTGTCATCCTCTTCAAATTGATTCTTTGCAATACCATCTCTTAATTTATAATAAACAGCAGAGTTATTTACCTCGTAATAATCCTCATGGTTCACTATATTTGTCTGATCGATATTTTGATCATTTTCTAATATTACGGAATTTGAAGGTGCTACATTCTGAAATTCTTTTTCTATAAATCCGTCAATTTCTGTATATATTTCTTCCTTATAAGAATCAATTTTCGCATAAATTTGTAACAATGTAATACCGGACTCTTGCTTTTTCTCTAACCACGATACTAATGCAGTAAATGATGAAGAAGCATAATTTGAGGTTAGTACTTTATTATTATTGCTTTCAACATCTTTAAAGTATGCATTCCACTTATTCCACAATGGCTCATTCGTTTTATAAATTGGCTCAGAGATTAGCAATGCATCTCGAAACATTTGTATTAAGTTATCCACTTTATATTCCTCCCTAAACCATGGATCACAACAAAGTAGTTTTCATCATAAAAATATTTACTACTATTATATTTAATTTATTGTAACAGATATTTATAAAGTTTGCGCTTTGCTTTCCTTAACTCTTCAACTTGCAACATGTCTGCTCTTTCCTTTACCTTTTCTCCTTTACCTGTATTCTTTTTGCGCTTTGCTTTCCTTAACTCTTCAACTTGCAACATCTTTGCTCTTTCTTTTACCTTTTCCCCTTTACCTGTATTCTTTTTGCGCTTTGCTTTCCTTAGCTCTTCAACTTGCAACACGTTTGCTCTTTCCTTTACCTTTTCTCCTTTACTTGCATCTCTTTTGCGCTTTGCTTTCCTTAACTCTTCAACTTGCAACATCTTTGCTCTTTCCTTTACCTTTTCTCCTTTACTTGCATCTCTTTTGCGTTTTGTTTTCCTTAACTCTTCAATTTGCAACATGTCTGCTCTTTCTTTTACCTTTTCTTTTTTACTTGCATTCCTTTTGCGCTTTGCTTTCCTTAACTCTTCAACTTGCAACATCTTTGCTCTTTCCTTTACCTTTTCTCCTTTACTTGCATCTCTTTTGCGTTTTGTTTTCCTTAACTCTTCAATTTGCAACATGTCTGCTCTTTCTTTTACCTTTTCTTTTTTACTTGCATTCCTTTTGCGCTTTGCTTTCCTTAACTCTTCAACTTGCAACATCTTTGCTCTTTCCTTTACCTTTTCTCCTTTACTTGCATCTCTTTTGCGTTTTGTTTTCCTTAACTCTTCAATTTGCAACATGTCTGCTCTTTCTTTTACCTTTTCTTTTTTACTTGCATTCCTTTTACGCTTTGCTCTCCTTAACTCTTCAACTTGCAACATCTTTGCTCTTTCCTTTACCTTTTCTCCTTTACTTGCATCTCTTTTGCGTTTTGTTTTCCTTAACTCTTCAATTTGCAACATGTCTGCTCTTTCTTTTACCTTTTCTTTTTTACTTGCATTCCTTTTGCGCTTTGCTTTCCTTAACTCTTCAACTTGCAACACGTTTGCACTTTTCTCTCCCCTTACTCTTCAACTTGCAACATGTTTGCGCTTTTCTCTCCCTTTACTCTTCAACTTGCAACATGTTTGCGGTATCCTTTCCCTTTAATCTTCAACTTGCAACAGTATGATTTATTTCTCAAGTTAGTAAATTACATACAAAATCATGCTATTCTCTAAATTTCTAAGTGATTTTATTATATTTGCAGCAAGTTATGCCTCAAACATGCAACATGTTTGCGGTATCCTCACCCTAACTTTTTTAACACTTTCACTCTAATCCCTTATATATCAACAGGTTAGAGGGTTTTTTACTAATTCGTATACATATAACTTAACTTGCAACACGTTTGCGGTATCCTTTCCCTTATTTTTCACATAATATGCAACACTGTTTGCGGTATTCTTTCCCTATTCCAATTCATATAACTCTAATAAAACCTTTAAAATCAATAATAATCGGCATAATTTATAATTGATTAGTATACTTCTTAACTTGCAACACGTTTGCGGTATCCTTTCCCTATCTTATTTATCACTTCAACTCAATTTCCTTATATATCAAGGGGTTAGATGTATTTTTACTTACTCATACACACATAATTCAACTTGCAACACGTTTGCGGTATCCTTAACACAAAAAAAAATAATAAAATCCTCCAATCCCTTGGTACGCTTGGCTTTATAGGCTGTTGCAAGTTGCTATTTTTCTTCTTAAAGGAGCACCTTTCGTCAATTTTCGATTTGCTATAATCAAAATTGGTATATTTTATAGTATTCTGGCATACATATCGAATTTTGCAGAACGGAGGTGAAAAAGATGGGGAAATCATTTATTATTCAAAATCAACGTAGCTTAAATGGAGAAAAGACAAACGCAGTTTTAGTCACACTAAAATCTTGGCAAAAATTTGTGGAAACATTTGAGGAGAAGTACTACAGCTATAAAGATACCTATTTAGAAGATATTCTGCAGCACATGACATACGAAGAACGTATTGCTGACGTAGAAGGCTTTGTCGAAAAAGCCAAGCCATCTTTTTCACGTCGCACAATGTCTGCAATTGAAGAAAAAACAGGAAGAAAACATAAATTATACGGTATTACGAATGCTGATCTTGAAGTATTCTTATACCTACATAAAAAATGCTATACAAATGGCGTCATTCCAAATGTAACAATACATATGATGTGGGAAGATTACAAGCAATATAAAGAAGAATTTGCTTATATCCAACACTCTCAATTCTATATTGCATTAAAGAAATTAAACTTACATAACATTATCTCCATTGAAAACGGAGTAGATGGCCGATATACAATCAAGCTGACTCATTTTATGAATGAGGAAACAAAAAAAGCAAATCCATACGTATATATTAGTCCTATTGTATTTACAAAGGCTTTCTTTAAGCTATCTGTAGCAGCTAAGAAACTATTCTTAGACATTGCTATGCAACAACATACAGAAACAACTTTAAAACGTTCTTTGGACAAGCAGGACGAAAGAGGAAATAAAACACACTTTGGCGGGATGTATCGTTTCTTACATAAAAAATATCCGCATCAAATCCGCGCGGTTATTGAAGAATTAACAACTGCTTTACCATGTACGGGGAATCCCCTATTCAAAATTTGTAAAATGCAAAAAGGGGTAAAGCATACAAAACGATATACAACCTTATATCTATCTATCCATTCGGACTTCCTATGTACGAAAGAAGCTGGTGAAGAACAGCACAGAGATCCATTTACACCAAAAGCTACCTATGCTCGTAAAGCGAAATTCATCGAATCAGTTCTACAAGAAATGAATATTGGTGAACTGTCTTCAGACATGAATAAGTTCATTCATGTCTTAAAGCATACTTGTCATCGTCAAATTCGCAGTGTCATTCGTGGGCTTCGTGATATGGTTGATCGAAAAGAAGGATATCCAACAAAAATTGTATATACATTGAAAAAACTATTACATCAAACATCTCAATATCAAATCCTTGATACTGCAGCGAAAGAAGGTATCTACCCTCTTATTGCGCAACACATACCAAAAGAGAGAAATAGTGAACGTGAGCAAGCTGTCTTTAATTTTGGTCTACATTATTCTATGTACTCTCTTCATAACATTAAGAAGATGTTTAAAAATGTACATGCACTACTGAAACAGAAGTTTGCGGTACCAGTGACGGAAGAGTCTTATCACCGTAATTATCTAAAATACCAGGAAGAAACGTTATTTAGAAAATATGCATATGATCAGGGAGTAAATCTTCATGCATATATCGCTTTAGAAATTGAAATGCGTGAAAAACTAAAAGTTCGTGGTCATAAAGACCGTACTATCCCAAGTGATGTGCGTGAATGGTTTATCGAAGCAATTGATAAACTCCCACAAGAGCAGCTGCGTGTGATTGAGCTACCAAAACAGTTTAATTTACTAGAGTTTATGCGTACCTTCGAACGTTTAGTACGTGCTGGTGTAACAATAACAGCTCCAAATCAGGTGCTAAACGCAATGGAAATAAAATAATAGCAACAAGCTCTCTATTTTTGAAAAAGTCAAAAGTGGAGGGCTATTCGTGTTTGTTTTATTTCCCCTCCTTTTATACTACTCTATTTATAAATACAAAATCCGAAGGACTTCATGTAAAATGGAGTCTTTTTTTATACATTTCTATACAAAACCTCTTCTATGTATAGAAGAATCTCCACACTACAAATTGAAAATCCTTCCTGTGCTCTAAAAAACACCATTTTATATCTACAAAAAATCAGAAGAATATTTATAAAAACAGTGGATATGAGGACAATTATGATCAAATGTGAATAATATTTTCCCAATATCCTTGATAATACTAAGGTGATTAATTTCATCTAATAAAAATCACCAATAATAATGTGAGTTATGTGTAAATGCTGAGTTATGTTAACAAATAGCTACATTATCTGAACAAAATGTGGATAATTGGACGCTAGATGCTGCTCTATTTACCAAAATAAAGAAATTAAACCCTATATCCATGGCTGAATAAATATAATGTGATTTGTATCTATTTCTTTCCGATTTCATGTAGAAACATATAATTTTCTTTCTGCTTTTTTGTAGAATTGAAAGTCTAATAAACACTGAATCTACGAATACATTTTCTACTATTTATGATATTTTACGTTCTAACATCAAATTTTCCCTTGTGGGAGTAAGTCTTTTCCCTATTTTTGATAGCCTATAAAAGTTTTATCTTTATTTCTTTTTAATATATAAGATATATATTTATAATAGATTTTATTATTACTAGTATGCTTGTTAATAAGATGTCAGACCTAATTGAAAATATTTGTTAATTCAGTTATAATAATAGTAATTTAATGTATCATTACCCACATACTAAAGGACAAACCTACGTATCCCTACCAGGGCGAGGTTTGTCCTTTTTTCATTTTAGTAAACAATTAATATTGGGAGGATCAAACATGGCTGTACTAAAAGATACAACGTATATAGAAACGAATACGTATAACGAGATTAAATTTTTCAAGGGGATTATCTGGGGATTAGTCTTTGTAATGCCTTTTTGGAGTATTATAATAGTCGTATTCATTTGGCTTTGTAAATAATAATCAACATATCAAAAAAGCAAAAAGCGGTAGCAGGTCTTCTCCCTACTTTCTGTTATAATATCCCCCTCTTAGTATGGATAGAAACGCTTGTATAATAAATTTAGTAGTAAACTATGGGTTGTCCTTACAAGAGCTTGTATCGCTTAATATGAGCCATATACAGTTTGCTAGAAACACTTTAATTGTTCCAGGAGAAAATGGTATGGCTAGATCTGTCTCTTTAACGGAAGAGAATACAATGCAATTATATAAATATTATAAAACGATTCCAGAACCGATAAGATCTCGACAATAGACAGATAATCCTTTGTTCATAGCATTTGATTTTAATTGGGGAACATATCGATGGGTCTATGAAAATGATGTACCAAAGGTATTATCCGAGGTTGCTGTGCAAAAAATGATACGATTTGAAGTAAAACGTGCATTCCTCTGGCCTTCAAGTGCTTCATATATTTGATTTATCTCTAAATTGCACATAAATTGAAATAGCTTATAGTCATGATGTGATTCCTCAAATATTGGCTCAGCCTTTGTAAGCAGAAACATGTAATGCCTAGTATTTATAAACATTGCGAATTGGATAGTTTTAAATGTCATCATAACAAAAGAAGGAGACATCAAAATATGCCTCCTTTACGCCCCCTTTTATATTTAATTTAGAAACCTAATCCCACTTAGCTTATACTCTTCTCTAACTCTTGTTACTAAATACTCACCTACAAATATGAATTTTGGATGAATACAGTAAAAGTTAGTTACCCTGTTTCTATTTTTCTTATCTCTATGAATTTATTCAAAAAAAGACATTGAACCATGTCGTTCAATGCCTTCTCTCTTCTTACATATTTGTGTACTCGAAGTACAATTTCTCCGGTTTTCCATACTTATTAATTTCATCCTGATATACAGCAGCTAATTGTTGTGACATCTCAATACTCTCCATATAGGACAATGAAGTAACTGCTTCTATTTTTTCTTTAATGCTATTAGGAATAACTGAATAAGATAATCTATCCATCTTACTCCCTAATTTAGTTTCTGTAGCAGCCTCGTAATAAATCTCAGTAATTATAACTTCATTATCATCTGGATCGTACATATACCCTCGGTTAACTGTAATCATATTATATGACTCCTCTCTGGTTTACAAATCCTAATCTTTAGTGTTTTTAGCATTGCAATAAATACCCTATTTCTATATACATTCTCTAGTTTTTAATTTTTATATTCCACTCTTTATCTAGTTTACTATGAATTAGAAATTAATCTCTTTTTTTATGTCAAATTCAAAAATCCTTAACAATAATAAGAAACGCTGTAAACCTAGTGGTGTTATTCACATTATTTTTTATTTGTATTACCTGTGTGCTTAACTTTTAAACATTTAGGTACCTTACACACTCGCAGACCTGATATATTGCTGTTAAAAAAAGACCCATTGTTTTTAGGTTATTATGAGTACTAATAACTCTCATATTCTTTTTCTTATGCCATACTTTGTAAAATTCCATATACTCTCTCCTCTAAATGAAACAAAAAAGCAAAATAGATGAACTTTTTTATTTCGCATATTATTAGCCCCGAAGGTCTATGTACAAGTGATTCGAAACTTAAAGACAACACAAAAAGGGCTTCTTTAAGTCGATTAAAAATGTGCATAGCAAAATAAGCTATAAATACACTAATCGGCTCAAAGAAGCCCTTTCAAAAATGAAACAAGACGTAACTTGCTTCTACAACTCAACCACAACATATAGGGTGTGGGAATAAACGGAATCAATTAAACAATAAATATAAGTTTATATTAATCTATTTTTATATGATATTCAATTGTTTTTAATAGAATGAAGACAAGAAGGGACCTTCTATGCATTTGTTATATGTATTAATAATAGCTCCCTTGTTTCCTCTGCTGAAAATCCCCTCTTATTTTCAGTTCTTGGTATTAGTCCATGTACTGCATTTCAAAATAAAGTTTTTCTGGCTTTTGATTTTGGTCTAAATAACAAAGTATTTCTGGAATGGTTTGTTCTTCTACTTCCATACTTTCCATATAAGACATACTTTCATTTTCTTGAACTTTTTTAAAAATGGAAGTAGGTAGTTTGTCTGCAGCAAACACACTCATTTTACTTCCTAGCTTTTGGTCAGATGCAGCGTTGTAGAAAATTTCGTTCACAATGACCTCATTATCATCTGGATCGTACATGAACCCTCTTTGTATACGTAGCAAAGTAGTGCTCCCTTCTTATGTATTCCTTCAATAAAAAGACGATATTTATATATATTGCTATTCCGGAAGAAGGTTTCAAAGAATATTATTTCTTAAAATCCGCACTTTGTATAGAGGTAGATACAGAATAATTGGTTTTCTTAAGGTATTTTTAAATATTTCATTCTTTAAAAAACAAAGTTAAACCCACCACATCTGTGAAGAATTTTCTTCAATTAAAATAGATTGAAGATTTTTTGTTGCACGTTTAAAACCTTCTTGAATAGACATGAGTGGGTCTTCGTGTTCAATACTTACAACATAATCATATCCATATGTACGAAGTGCACTCATCATTTGCGACCATTCTTCTAAGCTGTGGCCACAACCAACAGAACGGAACGTCCAAGATCTTGTTTTCACCTTACCATAGGGCTGCATATCTGTTAATCCATACATATTTACATTCTCTTGGTCAATGTAAGTGTCTTTTGCATGAAAGTGATAAATCGCATCTTCTTTCATCAATAACTTAATAGCAGCGACAGGGTCAATTCCTTGCCACCATAAATGACTAGGATCTAAGTTGGCACCTATCGCATTACATGTCTCTTCACGTAGTTTTAGTAATGTATATGGCGTATGTATTAAGAAACCACCATGAAGTTCTAAACCAATTTTCACACCATGTTCTTTTGCAAATTCACCAACTTGTTTCCAATAAGGAATGAGCTTTTCTTCCCATTGCCATTTTAAAATATCGTTGTATTCATTTGGCCATGGTGCAACAGGCCAATTCGGGTATTTTGCGTTTTCATGGTCTCCTGCTACGCCTGAAAAACAATTCACAACAGGTACGTCTAGTAGTGAAGCTAGTTGAATGGTTTTTAACAATGTTTCATGGGATTCTTTTGCAAAAGCAGTATCCGGGGATAAAGGATTTCCGTGACAACTAAAAGCGCTAATGATTAAATCTCTTTTTTGTACATGTTCTATATATGTGCTTCTGGCTTGTTCGCTTTCTAATAATAAATCTAAGTTACAGTGCGATCCTCCAGGATAACATCCTGTACCAATTTCTACAGCATTCAAACCGGCCGTTTGTACATAATTTAGCATTTCTTCAAACTCCATATGAGAAAAAAGTGTTGTAAATACTCCTAATTTCATTTATCTTCCCGTCCTTTCTACATGTGTGTTACTACTCTCGTAAATTGCATCAATAATTTGTGATACTTGCAGCGATTCCTCAGGTTTTACAATTAATTCCTCGTTGTATAAGCAAGCTTTTATAAAGTTTTCTGCTTGCAAAATTCCAGGATCACTGTTAGATCCTATCCAAATGGGTTCACTATTTAATAGCATATTATGTTTTGTTGTATATAATTCGATTGGAAAAACATTCATTCCACCGTTTACTCCGGAGATACTTACTTGTTCTTCATCATTTTTAATATTTGCTGCCCAAGAAGTTTCAAATATTAATGATGCTCCATTTTCAAACTTTATGTATGCGGTAACATGATCATCAACTTCAAATGTTTTATAATCATATTTCCCCCACATGTTTATTTGATTTGGTAGCTTACTAACTGCATTATAGACACTACCAATGACTTCTGTTTGTTTTGGATTTCCAATTAACCATAGTGCTAAATCAAGAAGATGACAGCCGTAATCTATTAAACTTCCTCCACCTTGTAATTCTTTATTTGTGAAAACGCCCCATCCTGGCACTTTCCGGCGACGGAGTGCTTTTACACGAACAACAAGAGGCGTTCCAATCTCATCTATCATTATTTTTTTTGCAACTTGTGACTCCTTCATGTAGCGGTAATGATAAGCGATAGCAAGTTTTTTACCGCTGTTTTTTGCAGATTCTATCATTTGTTCACATTCTGTCGTCGTTAAAGCCATCGGTTTTTCACATAATACATGTTTCCCTGCTTGTAATGCTGCGATAGAAATCTCAGAATGAAACTTATTTGGTGTACAAATACAAACAGCGTCAACTTCTTTAAAGACTTCTTCATATGTTTTAAATACATAGGGAACGTTATATGTCTTAGCGATTTGTTGTGCGCGTTTTATGCTTCTATCGTGTATAGCCGTAATCGTACAATATTCATGTAATTTTACAAATGCAGGGATATGGCGATTTTGTGCAATTCCCCCTGCCCCTATTATTCCAATGCGTAGTTTTATCATGTCTTCCCCTTTTCTCATAATGGAATTGTAACAATCTTTTTTGTTTCACTTGATTGTATGGCTGCTAAAATGACTTCTAACGATTTCATTCCATCTACACCATTAATTAATGGTTCCTTATCAGATAGGATAGACACTACAAATTGCTCAATCACATGTGAATTACTTTGGCCAACTGTGGCGTTTGATTGAATTTTATTAAGCTCATATTTTACAACTTCCCCAATTTTATATTGGATAATGAGTGAGTTAGTTGGGTCATCTTCTAGTCGAAGAGTTGCCTTTTCTCCATAAATAATTGTTGAATTATCTTCTTTGCTAACGTAAGACCAACTTGCTGCAAGTGTTCCGATAATACCACTTTCGCTTTTTAATATGCATATAGCACAATCATCTACATTCGAAAATGTTTTCGCGCTTGTCTCAACAAAGGCACCAACCTCTGTAATTTCTTCATTAAGAATATACCGAATTAAATCCGCTTTATGTACACCTAAATCACCCATTGCACCAAGAAAAGCCTCCTCTTTTTTAAAGAACCAGCTCTCTTTTCCATCTACACTCCAATTTTCAGGACCACTATGACCAAACGCTGTACGAAAGCTATATATTTTGCCGATTGCACCACTTTTAATCAATTGTTTTGCTTTTTGATGAGAAGCAACAAAACGCTGGTTATGGCCAATCATTAACTTTTTACCGCTTTTTTCAGCAGCTCGAATCATCATTTCCGCGTCTGCTTTTGACGTTGCCATTGGCTTTTCACATAGCACATGGATACCTGCTTGTAATGCAGCGATAGAAATTGATGCATGTAAATGATTTGGTGTACATACACTCACTGCATCTAACTCTTCACAATTGATAAGCTCGTTATAGTCAGTGTACATATTTACACCATAATTATTGGCAATCTTTTTTGCACGTTTTTTATTACTATCACAAACAGCCACAATCTGTACATATGGGTTTACTTCATATTCTGGTAAATGACGATGCTGCGCGATGCTTCCACATCCAATAATACCTACCTTTAAAATATTCAAGATCATATCCTCCTTTTGCTTGATTTGAAATTATTATAGAAATTTTTTGATTGAAAAAATATGCTATATATCGTTATGTTTTTATCAAATGTTGCCCTTTTTTATAAGAAATAAGAAAACTTTTGATAAAAGTGTTATATTGCTAACAAGGAGGTGTAAACGACTATGACAGAAGGGAATTGTAATAAACATACTGAAGCAATTGAAGAAAAGGTCATTTATCAAAATCCATTACTATTTTTAAAGGTATGGGACATTGTTATGGAAACTTCTTATTATGATCAAATCGAGAGGGCGCCTTGGCATTATCATGAAGAGATTGAGTTTTTAGCAATTATAGAAGGATATTGAGGCATACAAAGTAAAGATAAGTATATTGTTCTTGGCCCTGGAGATGTTTTTATTTTAGGGAAATCTGAGTTGCATCGGTCACATAAACCTTCTGCAGATTCTTTACACTACGTTGTGTTCCAAGTGAATTTAAAACAACACTTTGACCGAAGCATTATACAATATTTACATTGCTTTTCAGAACGAACTAAATCCTTAAATGAGTTAAACTATATTTTTGAACAAAATGAAGTAGTAAAACATGAAGCTTATGCTCTTATTATAGAAATTTTTACAGAATCAAAAAAGAAAATAAACGGATATGAAATCGCTATTAGTGTTGCTATTAAGAAATTACTCTTAATACTATTAAGAAACGACAAACATAACATTTTAAATTATAGTGAACAAGACGATTTGGCTCGTTTAAAACCAGTACTTGATTATGTAGAAGATCATTTAGGAGAAAAGATAACCGTAACCAAAGCATGCGCTTTAATAAATTTAAGCTATCATTATTTCATAAAATACTTTAAAAGAATTATGGGTATTTCTTTTTTTGATTATGTGAATTATAAGCGCATCAAACAAGCAGAAAGTTTATTAATAACAAGCGACCTTAGTATTACAGATGTTGGATGTGAAGTTGGAATTGCAAACATGTCACAGTTTTATAAGTTGTTTAAAAAAGAGAATAACTGTTTACCAAAGGAGTTTAAGCAGCGAATACAAAGCAGTAAACAAGCCACCCTTAAAAAAAATAATAGCTTGTAAGGGTGGCCTATTGTGTTGCGAATAGCTTTGTATTTAATTGTTTAATCTCCCCTTCTGCGAGAGGCTGATAAAAAGCATGCTGTAACCCTTCTGAATGTAATGCTTCTCCTATACAGAGCAATACTTTACCGGGGATTAAATCAAGCAGTAGTTCATTATTAATTTGCTTTGCTTGTTTTTCAGTAGAAACATAAATTATTAAGATTGTAGGGTTATTCCCAAATCCCTGCACAATAACATCTTTTCCTGATTCTACAAAAGTTTTCCATCTAGCAATTATTCGTTTTAATCGATCCTTTTTATCAGATAACAAGGTGGAGTATACAACAAAATTAATTTTACAATCTTCTCCGCTGTTTATTATAAAACTTAAAGGAGGGGTAAAAACCCCTTTACTAATGGATGGATGCATAATATGCCCTAAAAAGGATGGAGTGTAGCGTAAGTGACAAAGTAAGTCTATATCATGCCAATAACGCATGTGAACGTATTTACCATGATTATCAAGCCTCTCTGGAGCAAAGAAGAACATATTTCCTTGCCAGTATTTTAAGAGTTTATAACCATTATTGGATAACGTATATGTTTCTTCGCAGATTTCTATATCAAGAATTTCTACTTGCCATTTTTCAATCAATCGATAATAAAGTAACCCTTGAAGAGCATTTATAATTTTTTTCCGCGAAAATTTATTTTTGAATAGATATAATAAATGATTAAACCGAACCGATGTATGAACACCGATGAAATTGAGTATAGTATACTGTTCCTCTGTTAAACGCTGCTTGAACTTAACTAATTCGTCATAAGATTGGAATACATAGGTTTTATCCAAATCATGTACCCGATATATTTGATATCCTTGTGCATCCTCACTTGATAAATGAGGAATAGAAGGGATATAGGTAGACAATGGTTTTTCTACTGTACGCATAGTCATTCATTAAAATTGGTAAATTGACGAATTAGATTTTTTACTTTGGCCCTGCGGATAATTCAAAATACGAACAGTTCCTCTACGTTTTTTCGGATTAATATTTAGCAGCTCACACGTAACAATTGTTTGATTAATTGCATCCTCTGGAGTTGGATTAGCAAGATTACGGCTCTTTAACCCTTTAAATTGAATACCAGGTGCAACTTCTACAAAAATACCAGCAATTGCATCTACACCTACAATCTTACCTACAAAGCGGTCACGGCGTTTGTTTAGTTCTAATAGCTTGTCCATCGGATCTGTTTCTAATATTTTTTTATTTCCACTAAACTCATAGCGACCATTTTTTTCTACCACTTTAGCAATAACAAGTTCTATAACATCACCAATAATAATATCTTCCGGACGAACGAATGAATGGGACCATTGCGAGTATCGCACTCCTACTGTTACGCCATGAATTTCAACTAAGACCGTTTGTGCAGATGGGATATGCCCTGAAACGGTTCCTGTGTATACTTTATTTCCTTCTCGCGCTGTTACTTCTTCATATAATCTTTTTTGAAGTGCTACCTCCCCTGCTGTGATAGATACAACAGCAAAGTTTCCTTCCTCAGTTTTTTGAAAGTGTTCAATAATAACAGGCTTTGTTCTACCCACAAGCCATTGAGGATTTTTAGGAATGTTTATACCTGCCTCTGTAATTGGGCAATATGCTGTTGTATGAGTACCAATTTGCATTGTAAGCACTTGTATACGCTCAGACTTTCCGTTTTTAGCCGGGAATAGCTTTTCGGATACGACTGTAATCAAACCTTTTCCTACAGTACGCTCACGTTTCATACGGGCTAATTCCTCTAGTTCATGATCACGTACTCGCTCAAATTGATTAAAGTTTGTTTCTAACACTGTGTCACCTTGTGGGTTCACTGATTCAAAAGCCATTCCTAGTTCTTCTACAGTTGGAGTGTTTGTCTTATCTTCTGCCATTATATTTTCCTCCTAGAACGTAAAAAAGGACACACCTGTACCATTGGGATGGTACGTAAGGTGTGTCCTTCACGTAAATTATGTTTTATTTATATAGTTGTTAATACAAATATAATGGTGTTTCTGCTCAAATGCAAGAATAATTTTAAAATCATAAGTTTGCTATAGGTTGAATCAAAATCTAGAATGCAGTCTTACTAGGGGTACCGCCAGCATCTCGGAAAACTCCCACGCTAAGAGCATGCAAAATTTTATACAGTTTTTCGGCAAATCCAGTAACAAACTAGCATCCTAAAACCGGGCTAGAATAGGAATGTATAAAAAAATGTATAGATCCATAGAACAAAAAAAGAAGGTTCCCTTGTGAGAGTAGTGTTTCTCTTTTTCTTTGCTACCGATAATGAGACGTTATGTTAACCCAGCATGTATGAAATATACATAAATAAATCAACGAAAATCCATAAAACCCTTTCCAAAGACATGATAATATTTTGTTATGGGAGGGAGAGAAGAAACATGGCTGATTATGTAAAAGAATTAAGGGGATTTATAGGTACAAGGCCAATTATTGTAGCTGGTTCTACAATAATTGTCTTTAATGAAAAACAAGAGTTATTGCTTCAACACCGTTCCGATACAAACGATTGGGGTTTACCGGGAGGGGCAATGGAATTAGGAGAATCTTTTGAAGAAGTAGCTAAACGAGAACTCTATGAAGAAACAGGTTTGCTAGCTGAAAGTTTTGAACTAATAGATATTCTCTCTGGCGAAGATTTTTATTACAAATATCCACATGGAGATGAAGTATACAACATTATTGGTCTGTATAAAGCAAAAGGAATTACAGGTAATTTAAATATGGAAGATGGAGAAAGTATTGATTTAAAATATTTTCCTTTGAAAAACCTCCCTATTTTGCTTGAGGGTAGAGCTAAAATCATAATTGAAAAGTACTTCAAAGAATTCTAGATACATTTACTTCCGCTTTCGATAATTATGTAAATAAGCTGTCCATATGGACAGCTTATTGTATTTTTTGCTTAGCGTGGTTTTTTTTCTGAAATGCTGGCGATACCCTTACTAGATTTAATTTGAGGGTTACCAACTATTAATCAAAGAAATTGTTCAATTCTTTACTCATTACGTTCGACGTTTTTTGCTTTGGTTTCTCAATTTTATTAAGCAGCGACTGTGTAGTATTATTCATATTTTCTTGCTGAGCTTTTAAGTGCTCTTCGCGTTCTTTGTAACTCATACGTTTATATTCTGGTTGCTTCTCATTATTTCTTGAATTAACTTCCCTATTTTTTTCTAGGTTTTTATGAACAGTGATACTAATAGATTCATAAACTTTTGCTACATCTTCATCTAGCTTATTTACGTGGGTATGATTAAGCGTTTCTTCAATTGGAACCGTGTTGATTTCTACATGTGTTTCATCTGGCACTGATATTGTAACTGGAATTGAAGCAGATTCTATACTTGTTTCTGCAGTTCCTATCATTGTAGCGGTAAGTTCAGCAGATGGGAATTCTTCTAGTAGTGGTTCAGTCTTATCAGGAATCTCGGAATAAATAATGGAATCTTTATCACAATCTTGCTCTAACATACTAATGGATAATTCTTTATTCAGTTCTGCTACCTCAATGTTTATTTCATGGCATTCGTACATAGGAGGTAATTCTATATCTATGATTTCCCCAATATCTTCTTTCATGACTGGTCCGTTTATTTCAGTGCTTATACTCTCTATATGTGTTTCTTCTGCTATAACAGGCAGTTCACCATTTCGTTTTAGAGCTTCTATTAATCTCGATGCACGTGTATAACTAATTTTAAATGTGTCTTGTAGTACAGATATAGAGGCACTCCCCGATTCTTTCACAAAACTTAAAACATTGTCGTATAGAATATCCTTAAAGAAGCTAGCCTCCTCTTGTACGGTTCCTTGGTGTTCGCTTCTAATCGCTACTTCCTGTGAAATTGTATTATTAGATGAATGAGTAGTATTAACAATTGTTTCTTCTGACATTCTACTATTATTTGAAATTAATACTTTACGAGGTCCATCCCCAGTGTAAGAACTTACAACTTGATTTTGTTCTAATTTCTCAACACATTGCATAGCCTTCATATAGCCAATCTTGAATTTTCTTTGAAGAAGAGATGGCGAGACTTGTTGTGATTCAATAATAAATTCTTTAATATCTTCATACAACTTATTTTCAGCTTCATCATCAGCATTTCCATGCTGGTTCATAGCTGCGGGATCATTAGATAAGGTTTCATTTTGAGACTTGTGTTCCTTATAATCCTCTATTGATACAATGTGTTGATGCTCCCCGTTTGTTTCCATGGAGTTGTTCTGTTCAATCTCAACTTCTCGGATAGGCGGTAACGGTTGTATTGTCTTCATGTTCTCCGCATCTACCTGCTTTATAGGATTTGCTTTTGCAATAGATTCATTAATAAGACGAAGACGTTCATTTTCCCAATATCGTCCTATCTCTTCATCTACCTGTGTAATAGCTTGAGCAAATTCTTCTTTTGGTACAAAGTTACTCGTAATTTGTTGTACGGGTTGGACATGATTGTCTTGTACAATACGAGCAGCACAAATGAATGCACCTTGTGCCATGATATCTCCTGGTGACATAACAACTTCTTTTGTTTTTTGGTAGGTTGATCCTAATCGACTAACAGGATTCTCTTGCATAGGAGAAATACCCTGTTCGGATTCTGCCTCTTTAAATTCCTCTTTTTCACCAAACATATCAGAGAAAATTTTTGCATCATATGGTGTTACATCTCCAAATATCATTTTGTTACGGAACGAACCTAGTAAAGTAAACATGTATTGCTCTGTGAAGTCGAGAGCTAATTGGGAAAGTGTTTGGCTAGCAATTGTTAGAATTACTTTATATTTACGAGATTGTGCAGGGAATTCTTTAAACGGCCGCACAACATAATCCGGGAACTCATCGACAATTATGTGATGGTAAGGTGAAACGTTTGGTTCTCTCCGGAATACCGCATTCTGCATACTCAGCAATACAAATTTTCCTAATACATTTGAAAGGTCTGCTAATTCCCCTTTCGCAGTATTAACAAGTAGAATGCCACCTTGCTCTAAATGGACATCAAAATCAAAATTAGATTTTCCGAATAAAACACGTCTTATTAAAACGTTAGATGCTAAATCTTTTAAGATGTTGCGTAAACCTTTTACATATTCTTCTTCCCTGTCATAATGCATCGGTTGTCCGCGGTATTTTCCTGATTTATAAACCGCTGGTTCCCCTTGAAAATCCATTTTTTCACGAATGGTATTATCAAACCATTCATCAATACCTTTTATAATTTTATATTCATTTTTTTGATCACGTGAAGCTTCTCCACCTTGAACAAAATCATATAGCTTCTCGACCTGTACCTTTAATAATTTATGCATACGGTGAACACGTTCTACATCGTCATACATCTCAATCAAATCGTCGAAGGTGACATCTTTTTGCGGGTTATGAAGCTTTAATAAATAGATATGTTGTTTAAGGTGGTTACGTTGAGCTTGTTCAAAGAATGCGTTGTTAGATTCAGACAAGCCTTGAATAACCATTGCGAAAACCTCTGCTACTTTATCAACTGGTCCCCGCAGAATGTTTATATTTTTGGTATGAGGATTAGTTGGATCAATGTAATAAACGGAGCTTGATGGAACCTTATGTGCTTGTACCAATTTAAATACTTTTTGACACAAATCATTACTGGGTTCAATAACAGTGACACCATTTAAAAATGTTCCTTTTACGTCTTCTGTATCATAATCATTCTTTTTATACGCAGTTTCAAACTTATTTATGAAACGCACCATCCAGTGCAAATCTTGATTTATCATAGGAATAATTAAACTTGATGTTTTACCAGAACCAATTGGACCAATAATGATACCATTTAACGTCCTATCTTTCCCCTTAATTCGCACCATTTCTTTATGCTCAATATGCGGTCCAATTTCTACATCAGGATATATTTGTTCTTCTTGGCTATTAAACCATTTTTGTAACTTGTGATTTTTATACTCGTATTTTTGTACCCACTTTAATATTTCTTCTCGGTAACGGACAATATGGCCACTATACCAAAGTGTAAATAAAATCATAAATACTGAAGGTAAAAACACAAAAATCATAGTAAGTGTGTGAAAATTTCCTGTTAAAACATGACCTAAGGCCTCATACTCACCAAAATTTAAATGCTTTGATTTATCCGTAAGATATGGAATAACCTTTGCATGGATCGGAGCAGTTGCAAACCATAAAAATTGAATATCAACCGCAATATGAGAAGCAATCAAAATTATTATTTTCCCATTTTTTATATGCAAAGCAGGAATACGGCTGTAAAACCTAAAGCTGAACTCTCCTAATAGTAAAGAAAAGAACATTAAAAAGAGCGGTATATATGTAATTTCTATAGGATAAGACGGTGGTTCAAATGCATAGTAAAGTAGTTTTATGTAGTTTACTAAACCGAACCCAAATGAAAGAATAAACCCGCTAATTAAACCAATTGTAGTAAATAGAGGTAATCGTTGTTTAAATGTCTCCATATAGGTTCACCTACCTCTTACAGATATAATTGAGCTTTATGATGGAGTGTAAATCGATTATTGAATTCTTGTTTAAATTGTTCTTTTGATTTTTCTAAAAAGAATTTCGCTGCATCTTCGGTTTGTTTTAGATATAAATCAATGCTATTTCTTTCGCATAGTTGCTCGTACTCTTCTTGTGAAAGTACCGCAATATTTACTTCTATTTTTTTATTCGTTGCCGTTTCAATTATTACATCATACCAAAAGTAATTCGGTTTTCCTGGGATTTGGATATCTTGTAGAGAAACACTAAACGTTGCCCCCTCTTCTGTCATATGTTTTAGGACAAGTTCTGGATTCTTAAATGCTTCTCTTGCAGAGAGCACTCCTCCATTCGTTGTTGATGCAAATTGTAAATTCATTATTATTTTCCACCTTTCTCCATATAAAAAAAGACAAGCGACACCCACTGTAAAAACAGCGTGTGTCGCTTGCCTTAATTTCATATGTTCTGATTTGATTGTAATTTTTATTATATGTTCAATCGCTATTCTAACACCTTAAAAAATAGAAATCAATAAAATTGTATAGAAGTATATAAAAAATAATGGATTAATATAATTCTACAAGTTTACGTCTCTTTGGATGAATGTTATTTGCAGTACGTGCCATGATCTGTTCATTCGTGTCTATAGTGATACTCTCATTTTGTAAGGATAGTAGTAGTACGTTGTTATAAGTGTTCATTAAAAGAATATCTCTAGGTTTCTCACGTTTCGGATAAATAACAACAAGTGGAACGCCTTCATCCCCTTCTTTTCTTGAAAATACGACATCGTCTAGTCTAGCAATCATCCTGTAATCATTTTCATTTCCGAAAATAAAGAAGAAATCTTGGACCACATCTTTATCTCTCCTATACGTTCGTCGAAGTCCCCCATCTATTGGTTCTTTAAACGCTTGTACCTTTTCAACAAATGCGTAACGCCAATCGGCATCCCCTACTGTACGTTGAGATAAAGATAAAAGAATATCTTGTTCGAAGTTTTGATTATCATCTTTTTCAAGGATGATATCTGAAATTATATCTCCAGCATTTTTAAGTGAGCAGACGTGTACATGTAGATTGGTTTGATTCATTAAAATTTCATGATATTTCCGCATAGAAAATAATAGATTTTTCATCCGCACGTATGGTGGTTCAGCATCTTCTGCAAGGAACATAGTTTTGTCGTACATAACAAAAACAACGGTTATATTTTCATTCGTTTTTTGTGCGAAGTCTATGTACTTACCCACTTTTTCAACTAAGGTAGTATTTGTTTCTTTACACATATCCATCTCGATATAGATATTTTTACCTTGATATGAAATATGTTCATCAGGAATCAAAGGCAACTGGTCATCCTCAATTTTCATATTTTGTTTCTGGTAAAAAGAACGAATATCCATTTTATATAATAATTCATTGGTTTGATTTTTCTTTGTAGTCGCTAGAAGAGTACGCATAATGACTTCGCGTGAACATACTGTGTGAAAAGAAGTTGCTCGTGAGTACCTTCTTTTGGACCTTTTTTTGGGAATTCTCCCTATCCCCATTAAAAATTCAATTGTTTTTTCTTTTAAGGAAAATAAGGCACGTTTCGTAATGCTGTCATCCCTTTTATCTATTTTTTTAGTTAGCATAGCCCCGTATTGTGAGTATCGGTCAAGTTTTGTAAATATGCTAGCTTCAGAACATTCTCTTTCCTCAAATGCACTATATAACATTGTGATTTGTCGTGTTGTAAGAGCTCTTTTGTAATATAAAACTGTTAACATAAAAACATCGGCTTCTTTTAAGTGAAAATGTTTTTTGGTACCTGGTCGTTTATATTTATACACTTCTCCGTTCAAAGTATACACCTCTTATATTGAATTAGACTTAAATTAAATAATTATCATTTTTAATATACTATTACATTGATATGGTTGTTGTAAAATAAGAAAACATGAATAAGAGGTTTTGCTTTTCAGAGATACCCTATTTTGTACACCAGAGTTGGGATGGTAACTACTATTATAAATCTATTAAAAATTATGGCTGTATATGGATCTATTAAATCTTTCATGTTGTTAGGCCGATATACTACTAGACATCTAACAATAGTTATGATGAAATTTTGTTATAAAAATAATGTTTTGACGTCCTAACATTTATTAGATAGGAATAATAACATTTTGATTGATTACAACTATTCAAGAATTATAAAGAGGAGTTTTCTCTATATTTACTTAGAAAGTAAACTCTTTGTTGAAGTGCCCTCTCCTACTTTTGTTACTGATTCATTGTAAAAATTCAACTTATTCTTTTAGGTAATTTTTATCTTATTATACTTATTAATTTATTTAGACAAAAAAATAATGAGTGTTTCTACATAATTGTTGGTACGTTAAAAATGTGTCTACATGTGCTTAACATGAAGGTTCCATTCACATGAAATCAATTAGTTGTTAATTTTATGTGAAGTTCTAATTGCTATCATTATTCGTACTAAATTAATAAAACTTTTAGTGTAATGTAAGTATCACCTTGATGTTAATAAGTTAAGGATTTTCTGTTAATAATCTAATTTACATAAAAATTTCTTTTTTCATAGCAGTGATGCATTTTTTTAGCATAATACTATTAGAATGTCTTAGTTTAAGAGATTATTCACAGGGATTTTAAGAACTATTGCATCAGTCATCTTAACCTTTAATCCTCTTTTTAACATGTTAATTATAATTTGAGATGATCTCTGTTGTTCATATGAAATTAACAGCCGCTCCTAATGGCTTTCTAAGAATGACTGAAATTGACAAGGAATTGAATTTTAATGAGGCACAGAGTAAATTTTTTCTGTCAACAGATACATTCACGTGAACTAACAAGTAATAGATAAAGAACAGTGCATTAACATAACATTTACAATTGTCATCCTTATAAGAGATGAATCCCTTCAAAACAACTAAGTAATAAAAAAACTTTATGAAATCTTCTTAGTAACATATATATACGCAAGTATGACGTTTATTGTTTGAATATTGAATATTTTTCACGTGATTTATATAAGTTGTATAAATAAAGTTTATATATAAAACTTATATGAGAAGCTTACAAAAAAATAATAGAATATTACGTTGTAAATAAAATTTTATTTATCTTTGTTATAAAGGCGTTTATATATACGACCTATATATAAGATTTATATATAAGTCGTATATAATTAATTGTGAGTTTCATGTTAATAAAAACGAGTGATTTATCCTGTGTTTTTATCAGTTTTTTTTATAGTATTTTATTACCCGTAATTAAAATGTAAATTACATGAAATTTAAGATTGATATAACATATATACACGTTATATATACGCTGTATATATAAACCCTTATAAAACATAGATTCTTTATGATTTAATAGATATAAGGCTTATATATAAGTCCTATATATAAGTTTTATTTATAATGACTTGATATACAACGTGTAATGATGTACTATATTTCTAGGAATAATTAACCAATGCTTTAAGGGGGGGACAACTTGAACGAGGTTTTAAGTGAAAAATATCAAACAATCAAGTTTGCAGATGAAGTAGTAAACATGTTTGCTGATATACTTGAACAAGATGAGATACTCTACAGTGTATTTCTATACATAGGAAACGTAGTAAATAAACAATTTCAAGAGACAAAGTACATGAGAGGCATATCGATTAATGAAATAGTGGAAAATGTAGTTATTGATAGGAGAGTAAAGAAGAAAAAAGGTAAATCCTATTCATTAGAAGTTGAACGCACGAATATATCTAGACGTTCAGCAGAAATAAGTGTGAGTACGCTATCATCAATGTCTTTAATCTATGAAAAGACTATGCATCCATATAAATTTTTAATCTCGACTTATAGAGGGCAACAAGTACTTATTGAGTTAGGGAAAAGAAAAAAGGTAAATAAGGAGAGATAAAATAATGGCAAAAAACTTCTTGAAAAATGAAGTAGCAGTCAAAATGACAATGGTTGGATTTGGTCAAGCTGGTACTAGAATGGTAGATAAATTTGCGGAATATACACATACAGATGGCACAGCAGTATATAATTGCTTAGCACTAAATAGTAATGATGGAGATCTAGCTGAATTAAAAAATGTACCAAAAAGTAATCAAGTTTCACTTAAATTAGGTGGTTTAGGTAAAAACCCTGAACGTGCGGTAAAAGTTCTTGATTCAAATGAGGAAGCAAAAGATAAATTAAAAGAATTTATTACTGAACGTGTAAGACCTTCTGATGAACTTGTTCTATTCTTTGCGGGTTTAGGTGGAGGAACAGGAACTTCTACAATCATTAAAGCTATTGAAGAATTTTCGGCTTTTCATAACAAACCAGTAATCAGACAAGAATTACAAAAAGTTGCGCAGCAATATCCAATGTCTGAAATCAAAGCAAATCAAGCAAAGTTTGCTAGAATTGCATTTGAAAATGCTATTGAGCGCAAAGATTTTATTAAAATGGGGATTGTTGTAACACTTCCCGTACGAGCAGATGGGCCGGATGTATTACGACAAGTAAATAAATTTTCACAGGAGATTTGGAAATTAGCAAATGATAAATCCAAAGGTATAGCCTTTGTAGTATTTGCTGATAACCAGCACTTCTACGATGAATTTAAGGGATTAAATGAAAATGAGAAAAAAGGTATCGCCAATTCACGGGATTATGCAAATCAACGCATTAGTGAAATTATTCATGAGCTAAATACCGCTGCCAATGGATCTGGTACATCTGTAATACTCGATTCTCAAGACTTTAAGCGTATTTTACTTGAGAAAACGGGCTGTTTAGTAATTAATAAGGTTTCACGTAATATGAACCAGATAGAAAATAGCCATGCAATTATCGAGATGTTCCAAGAATCATTAAGAGGTAGCTCTTTCCATCCCCCAATTGATTTGATGAAGAAGAATAACGATGGTTCTGTAGAAGCGTCAAAAGTACATCATTTTGGTATGCTTGCTATCTTAGATGAGCAAAAAAATATTAATGATTCCTTTATGGATGATGCAAAGGTAGAAGTTTCAAATAATCTCCCAATAAACGGTACAGTGTTTAATGGATATTTGGTAAGTAAAAATGATTTCTTAGGAAGTGTATATACGTTCTATAAAACTGATGCATTACCATCGAGATTATCTAAAGGTTTAGTTGAAGAATTTAATGAGTTTAAAGAAAGACAAAGCCAAATTCAGTTTACTAAGTCTCAAATTAGTACTATCGAAAGTATTGATGAGGATGAGGATTTAGGCTTTGCATTTGGAGATTTTATCGATATGGGTAGTGACGAAGAAAATAATAATGCTGGAGCAAATGAAGAAGAAGATTTAGCAGATTTTCTAGATCCTGATAAGATGTTTGGTACTACAAAATAATAAAAAGTCTGGACTAAGCTCCAGACTTTTTTATTATTCCACAGAATTCATAAGAGATTTTATATAATCAATTATATTATCCTGTATATACTGTTCAATGAAGAGTTGTTTTTTACCCAAATCTTCCTCTTTTTTAAACCATCCTACCTTTCTAGTACGTTCCTCTTCAGCTTTACTATTCCACAGGCCTTCAGCCTGCTTTCTTAACTCCTGACGTGCCCTATGCTCAATAATGAAATTATCAAGTCTATCTTGGCGCTGACGTAATTTTATGGTTTCTGCATCTTCGGGTTGTGGTAACTGTTTAAGTATACTGTCTACCCTCTCTTCGTAACGAGACTCAATATGTTTTATTTTTTCTTCTAACTGTTTAGCTACCATTTTTTCAATGATTTCTGCAGTGGCCTGAAGGTTTAATTCAGTAGACACTTCATTTGATTGATTTTCTGGTGATACAGGTCTTAAATCGAATTGGTGTGGTAATAGGTCAATAATTGCATCTAAAGACCATTTCTCATCCCTTTTTTGCTTAATAAATAGAGCAATTTCAAGATCTAATGTATTATAAAGTTTTTCATTTGTATTTTGGGTTCTTAACGTTTCGTGGAGCCCTTTTTCCTCTAAAATATTGAACCAATTATAAACAGTATTGTGATGACGTCCAACTAGTTTAGAGAATTCAGTTATTCGCCATGCCTTTTCAAAAATATTATCATCTAATATGTCATCATCGTTAATTTGATGGTCATGTGATTCGCTTTTTTGTTCAATCATTGTAACAACCTCCTTAAAAATCAGCTCATGAACACTCAATTTGAAATTAACATGTGGACTGAAATTAACATGTTAGGTAGTATTTCGCTAATATGTATGCAAATCCCTATGTATTCAGTAACTCACATGAAATATAAAATTAACATGTAATCGAATATTTGTTAACAGAACATTACCTATCTAAATAGTATACGCTGGACTTGTTGATACTATTGTCACCCTAAAGTATATAAATGGCAATGTTCTATCAATGGATAACACTATCTTTTATGTTAGCAAGATTACTGATAGTTGCCATGAGATTAACAAAATACGTTACTTAATACTAATGATAAGGAAATATAGGTATTTTGTAAACAAGTTATGAGGAGATAATCAATGATAGTGCGGAAAAATCAACTAATGTAAGCTAGGGAATTTAAATAATAATGTATAATAGCTAGAAAAAAAGGTAATAATATAACCAAATTAGCAATATTTGTCCTTATAAAATACTGCTAGGAATATAGGATTAGAATTAATGTGAATCGACTTTAAGGTTTAATGCCTACTCTATGTCACGATCAATAGGATATTTACGTGTATTTTAATAGTGTATGGAATATTTAAGATAGATTTATGTCACCGTGTTAACACTCGCGATTTTCAAACAATCACAAGCTGTTATTTGTTTAATTTTCAACAAGACAGCTGTTGTTAAAGGTTGAAATCACTCATTTTGGATGAAATTTCACCCTTACTGACATTAATATAAGATGTGACATTGACATAGAACTGGTTTTTGGTGGATAAATATCAATGTCTTGTCAACTGAACCATCATTAGCTATCGTTGTATTGGTGATGTTCTTATGTATATGGAATCAAATATAAGAAAGACTCATCCAAATTAACCGAATAAGCCTTTTAACACCTCTTTAATAATGCTTAATTTAGCGGATGAACGAACATATAATTAATTATTGACTGATTCTGTTACAAAGATCTAAACTTCTATTATTAACATGAGATCGATATTTAAACACATTACTATAGTTCATTGTCAATTTCATGTCAACCAAACGAATAAAATGTAAATGCGGTAGTTGTATATAGGTTATTGATAACTTGAACTTTTTACATGGTTAGAAGTTCAAGTTACAGAATTAATAGCTATTGGCAATACCCTATTATAAATTGTTTTTAATAGAGCTATTAATGAGTATTTGTACTTATTGCGTTGCAGTTGTTGATATGAAATTAACATATCACTTTAAGTTACGGCATTACATGTCAATATCAGCTTATATGTCAATGTGAGTGTGTGTTGTGAAGAAGATGTTTTTTGTTTATAAAACATCGATAACAGAGATAACGTAGCTTTGAGAATTCAATCGTTTATAAACAATGTGGTATTTTGTAGAAAAGCTTCAGGTCTCTTGAAATGGTATAAGTAGTACGCTATAAGGCTTGATTTACATGTAAAAGTTAGCTTAAATGAAAGTGGCGAGGATCTGAATGTATAATTCCTCAAATCTATACTCCTATCGTTAACATGAGATTGATATTAAAACACCTTACTAGAACCTAATGTCAATTTCATGTCAACCATAGTAATGAAATATTAATACGATAGTTTCATATAAAGTATTGATAGATGGAACTGTGTACATATGATTAGAAGTTTTATATCTTGTGATAAGTATTTAAGTAATTAATAAATAAATAAATAAATTTATTTATTAGAAGATCGAGTTACAGAATTGATAGCTATTAAAAAAGTGTTTTCCTATAGGGTTGTTAATAGATATTTATAGTTAATGTACCTAGTGTATTGATATGAAATTAACATTTATGGTAGGTTTTATGATTGCATGTCAATGTCAGTTGATATGTCAATGTGAGTGCGTGTTTCAAAGGGGGATTTTCTTATTCAAATGACATCAATAATAGGGATAATGTAGTTTTGAAAGTTCAAATGGTATATAAACATCTTGGTATTTTGTACACAAGCTCCAGGCCTCTTGTAGTAATCATTTAAATAAGTAATGCATTAAATGATTTGAATGACATGTGAAAGTTAGTTTAAATGAAAGTGACAAGAATCTGAATGTATAATTGCTTGATTTCGTGTGTATAATTAACATGTAAACAATGATTGGTTGGATCTGTTGCAAATATCTGCACTACTATTATTAACATAAAATTGAATTTAAATACTTTACTATATTCTATTGTTAACTTCATGTTAACCAAAAGGATAAAATGTTAATGTGATAGTTTATTAATAGATTGAGATTTGCATTTGATTAGAAGTTTTATATTTAGTTAATAAGCAATTAATTTATTAAATGTTTATATTACAGCATTAATAGCTATGAATAATATTACCGTTAAAACGTATTTTTAAATTATTAATGAGTATTTGTATTTATTGCATGAAAACTGTTGATATAAAATTAACATTTCTTTTCGGTTTTCGTTCGACATATCAATGTCAGTTGATATGTCGATGTGAGTTTAGGGTGCGAAAAGGGGTTTTCTTGTTCATACGACATCAATAACAGAGATAATGGAGTTTCAAAAGTTGAATAATATATAAAGATTATAGTGTTTTTTACGAAAGCTCGAGATCTCTTGGAGTAATCTTTTGAATATAGTGGTCTGTTAAGAGAATTTATTGAAATGTAATAGTTTTTCTACATGAAGATGATAAAAATCTAAATGTATATTGCTATTAACAGATGGTTATTTAAAATTTATTCTATTAAGAAGTGTATCTTATAAGATATTAATGATATCTAATATATACTTATTCTATTAAAATGTTGATATGAAATTAACAATTCTCCTTGGATTTTTCTTTACATATTAATGTCGGTTTATATATGAATGTGAGTGTACTTAATAAAATAAGCTTTTTATTGTTTACATAATATTAATATGGAGACGATTGTATGTTAAGTAGTTTTAAAAAAATAATCGTAAATAAAATTACGAGATTTTGTTATAATAATTGCAGATTTTTAGTAAATAATCTTCTGTACATTGTATTATTTTAAAAATTGTTTGATTAATATAGAAGTTTGTGTAATTAACTGTATTTTTGAGTTTAGATACATGGAAGTATAGAGAAAGAGGAATAGTTATATGTGCACAAGAATGCAATAAAGCTATTGACTTTTAAAAATTATAGCTTTATTCTTATGTGTGAATGACAATTATTCAAGATTAATATACAAATTAATAGATTTAATTTCTAGCTAAACGGACACACCGAAGGCACATAACCTGCCATTGGTGTGTCTTTTTTTGTATATATAACATTTGAGAGGGAGAATCCAGGCTATGAATGAAATTATAAACCTGAGTAAAAAGAGATTTACAAAGTATTGTGAGGATAATACAACATTTGAGGAAAGTATTAATCGAATGATTAATCATTACTTTTTGCAGTTAGGTAATAGAACGAATATCTTACAAGAAAGAGAATTTAATAACGAAGTTGAAGAACAAAAATTTAAAAATAATGTAAAACGTTTTGAAACTTTATTCCCAGCAGCAGCTAAGAATGCGTTTTTAAAAGGGTATCAACTTTGCCTAGAGTTTATACATCATCCTGAAACACAAATTCCAGACACTTTATATACTGATCCTAACTTTATAAAAGATATTCCTTTTGCCTTAGCAAATGCATCTGAATTTGAATTATACGAGATCATTCGAACTGATGAAACACAGGAGTTCTGTGTGTTTGCCGTACGAACATATGAGGGGATTCATCCATTACTAGAACAAGTATTCTGTGAAATCGCATTCGCTGGTGCTGAATGTGCTTTTGAACATGAGCGATTGGAAAAAGGTTTTGAATTAGAAAAAGGTGATATTACCTCGTTAACCAAAGCTCCTATAGATCGTCTTTTTGCTATTACGCCTTCAATTAACGGAGTTGTTGTGCATGTAGAAGAGAATTGTGAGATTTGGAATTTAAATTGGAATAGTAAAGTAACAATTGACGATCCTTTTATTGAGGTTGCTGAGGTTACATTTATTTATCAAACAAAGGATATTATTCAAAAAAATATTGAAGATGGTGTTTTATACTACAGCATTCTTTTTCTTGATACACCTTTACATGAGATACAAGATCGATTAGAAATACGAGTAAAACTAAATTCTGATTTTGGGGCTCCACGTCCAATGGAACAAGTTGAAATCGAGTATATTCTGAATGAGATTATTGGGAAGATTCATCTTCAGGCACAGATTCCAATTGAAAATATGATTTTAATCCAACGTTAGAGTTTGTAGGAGGTTAAGTATGTTGAAAAAAATCGTTTTAGCTATTAGTGATACTGTATATACGGCATATTTACGTGAGGATTTTACTGGTGCGGGATTTGAAGTAGCTGATAGTGATGTGATGCACATCAAGTATCTTGATGAAATTCTAGATATGGAACAACCCGATATTCTATGTATTAATGACAAACGATTAAATATTGATGCGGGACATGAGGAGAAACGTGAATTAATTATTTTACAGAAACTAAGAGATATTCGATTTAATCGGGATATTCGTATAGTGGTATTTACAGAACGTGAAAATGATGATGAGTTTTTGGCAAAACTGATTTATCTAGGTATCTATGACATTTTTAACTCTCGTAAAATTGATATTGATAATAAAGTAATCCCGCAGCTGCTACAGGAGTCGGATATTAAAAATGTAGCAGAAATTGTAGGAGCAAGTCAGGCACCACAACAAACAAAGTTGCCCGAAATTCCTGTTGATGAGGAAGAAGAGGAAGTATCAAGTGAATTAAAGAAAGGTGGCAACAATGAACCTTCCTCTAATTCCAACAAACTATTTAAAAACAAACAAAAGCGTAAGTCTGTTCCAGATGAGACGCCAAAAGCACCCATTATAAAAAAACAGTATAAATTGGCTTTTGAGCCGGTATATGAAAAACAAATAGGTATTGCTATTCCGAGAAGAACAATTGTTATTGCCAGCATGAACAGAAGAAGTGGTGCAACTTTTGTTTCACATCTTTTAACTGCTTACTTAAATGAACTACAGATTGATGTGAATTATATAGAGAATCTATATGATGATGGCTATACTTATCCTTTATTAAAGGGATATACAGAAGCACCAGAAAACTATCGTAGTGAATTTATGTTGCAGCGATATAAGGAGATGCTACAGAAGGAATCTGATATATTATCAATTCCAAAATGGAAGCAAGGAAGAATAAATTATATTGTAAAGAATCCTATAGTGGACCAAGAGCTGAAAAACGAGACAGAGCAGGACTTTGACCATTTTATTAAGGTTTTATTGGCTAACCAAGAAGCACCTATATCTATTATTGATGCGGGGTACGATTGGGATAAAGATTTATACCATGAAGTATGCGAAATGGCAGATTATATCTTCTTTGTAGCGGAACCAGATCTGCATCAATTGCTAAAGATAGCGCATCCCCTTACACAAAAAGAGAGAAAGCTCGTTTCTTACTTAGCTTTAGAGAAAACGAGAATCATTGGGAATAAGTTTTCTCCTGCACTTTTAAAGCATGAAGTAGTAGAGGAATGTTTAGGAGATAAGTTATTAACTGCTTTACTATCATATGAGATAGAAGATGTATTTGAATCTCAATTAAATAGTAGTACGTTGCTATCTAGTCGGAACTATTATAAAGAGCTTGAAGAAATAATGAAGGAACTAGCAGAACTATTGCTACCAAACCAATTGTTGAACCAAAAGAAAAGTTCCATTTTAAGTGGATTTCGTTTTCGGAAGTCTGAAAATTAAGGGGAGTGAAGAGAGATGCAAAAATTTATTATAGGTGCCGCCTCATTATTATTATTTGTTGGCTGTTTATTCTTAATGACAGATATGATTATTGGAGATACAACACACACAGATAATAAGTCTGCATTAGAACGCGCTGGAAGTACAGCAATGGATAAAGCCGTAAAAGTAGGTGTTCTACGAGCGCAAGAAGAAATTACTATTGAACCAGAAATCGCAAAGAAAGAATTTGAAAAGTCTTATAACCAAAATGCAACATTTAAAGATCCGGCATCAAAACGAGAGTTTTCTGTACATGCTGTACAAGAGCAACCTGCAATGATTGCGGTTGAAGGAGAAGCCGAAGCTGCTAGTTATACTAAACAATTTGATGAAAAGAAAGGCAGCATTAAGAGTAACGCAAAACACATATTTATTTATGAAGCGGATTCTGACAACAAGAAAGCTGGAGGAAACGTGAAATAAATAAGAAAAAGTAGGTGTGTAAGAAATGCAAAATACAGTAACAACAGCGCTTTTTCTAACGCTTTCTTTATTATTGATAACTCTTATACCAGAAGGTGTACTGTATGGAATGCAGTTAGTAAAGGCACATGATTTTGCTTCTAGTACAGTAGAGTTAGCAGAACAAACAGGTGGTTTTCAGTACACATATGAAGGGAAAAACGTAAATCTAATTCCTGATATAGAGAAGAAAATGAAAGAGCAGAATATGGATGGATGGAAATATGAATATACTAAAGGGCGCGTAGATCATAATCAGCCATTAAATTTTAAGATAAAAGCTGAACATCACTTCTTTATTTTTAAAATGATAGGGATTGATAGTGTGAAAGCGCCGATATGGGCTAACAAAGATGGAATGGGACAAATCTATTTCCGTTGAAAATACTAATATGTATAAAAAGTGGTAAAAAACTATACTGAAAAGTGTAGTTTTTTTGCCAGAAAAATATATCTAAAAATAAACATATAAAAATACTTTACAAGCCTATTTCTGTATGGTGATATTTTCCATATAGAACAGCGGTTATAAAAAAATATAAATTCGTTAATTTATATGTTAAAGTATCTGGATTTTATATTTAAATTCGGTACAATAAAGGAATCTATGAAAAAACTAATATATTTGGAGGAACTAACAATGGCAAACAAACTTTTAAAAACAGCAACAGCATTAACAATTATGGGTACATCATTACTAGGAGCAGGAGCTTTTACTGCTAAGGCTGATAACACAGACTCATTAAAATTCAATGATGTTCCAGCAAATCATTGGTCTACAAAAGCAATCTATGATCTAGCAAACCGTAAAGTAGTAGCAGGATACGGAAATAATGTTTTTGGATTTGGTGACAATGTAACTCGTGGACAAGTCGCTCGCATGATTTATGCATATGTAAAACCAGCAGATGCAGATGCTAGCTTCAAAAATCCATTCAACGATATTAAAGGACATATGTTTGAGAAGGAAATCTTAGCACTTGCTAAAGCTGGTCTAGTAAGTGGGTATGGTGAAGGGAAATATGGTCCAGATGATGTCTTAACTCGTGAACAAATGGCGCAAGTACTTACAAATGCTTTTAAATTTAAAGCTACTAAAACAACATCATTCACTGACGTGGATAAAAACTCGTGGGCATATAATGCAATTAATGCATTAGAAGAAAATAGCGTTACAATTGGTACAGGCGGTAAGATGTATTCACCCTATGCACATGTAACTCGTGAACAATATAGCCAGTTCTTATATAACTCTATTAATGCAGTAGAAAAAGAGACTAAGCCAGAAGTAAAGCCAGATCCAAAGCCTGAAACAAAACCAGAAGAAAAACCAGAGGTGAAGCCAGATCCAAAACCTGAAACGAAACCAGAAGTAAAGCCAGACCCAAAACCTGAAACGAAACCAGACATTTTAGATGAAAAACTAATATCAAATGAGTTCACTTTTAATAAAGAATGGTATGAATCTTCAAAGGTAGTTAATAACTCAAGCTCCATTCAAGCGCAATCTTTAATTAATGAAGTAAATAAAAAGTATAATACTAATTTAAAATACGCGGAAGTTGGTGGGGTTGTAAGATTGGTGGATAATGGAATGTACTTGCCAGAAGGTTCATTAAAAGCTCAATTTTATATTGTTCCAATAAATGAAGATAGTTTTAAAATTATTTTCTTAGATAATAATGATGCGACAGTAGCTTTGGCAATGAAATGGCCGACTCTATTAAAATCAGATCTAAATTTAGATGAAGAAATTCAAGAAACAGTCGAATCTCATGTAGTAAATACTTATGAAAAAGGAAAATATAAAGTTCGTATTGGAAACTCAACAGCTGATCACATGATGTATGTTCAAGTTGAGAGTAAGTAGTAGAATGCATATTGTTTCTTTTGGTAGATAATGACATATTTAAGTGTAATATAAAAATAATTAAATAATATTGAATTTACGTGAAGGACACACCTTACGTACCATCCCAACGGTACAGGTGTGTCCTTTTTGTGTTTAGGAGGAGAAATGTGATGAAATTGAGAAAAAAACTTATAATACTATGTACTTCTACTATTATAGGTATGCCTACTTTAGCTAATGCACAAAATAAGGATGTGCCATTTTATAATGGCAATGATAATACATTTTTAAGGTCTGGGGAGTTACAGATGCCAGGTAAATATTTTCGTGCTGGCAGTGAATATGCACCACCCGGTGTGGATTTATTGTATAGAGGTGACCTTCATTACCCAGCTGTATATAATGGTTCTTTTAACTTTGATAAGCCGCATGATAATCTGGTGAAAAATGAAGATCTTTCTGAACCTTATGTTCGAATCTCAAATGAAGGTTATTGGAATAGTGCAATTCCAGTAGGTGACCGCATGGTAACAGAAGTGGAACGAATGAATGAAACCATTATTTCTACAAAGTATTGGGGTAATCCTGAATTCGTATTGCATAATTTATTTTCGCACCCTATTAATAATGATGCCCTCCCAATAAATTATGGTATGTTCTATTGGATCCGTGATGTTGCCTATCTTTCTGGTGGATATGCAGGTGCAGGTGGAGTAAGTGGCATAAATAGATATAGTTTATGGTATGTGCGTACAAGTAAGCCTGAAATAAAAGATTTTAAAGTCTCTAGTGGTAAGAAGGATACACCTGTTAAGTTTATATTCAATGGTTTTGAGTATGTAAGTAAAGATAAGGGATATACTGAACGTGGTTCCAAACTTGATGCAGGTAACCCTTATTCTCATATAGCAGGGGAACGAAATCGTGTAAAATGGATGCTGGATATTACAAAAAGTGGAGAAAAAGTTCATCACCAAGAAAACTACTTGCGTTCAACACCACAAAAAGATAATCAAAAACCAAATGAAGGCGATGCAGCAAGATTTACAAAAGAAGATATAAGTTGGCAACCTCAGATGTGTGGTCGTTATACTGCAAAATTAAAAATTATTGATGGGGTTCAAAGGGATTCAAATGAGAAAACAGTTGATTTTATTGTAGATGGTAACTGTGGGACAGAGGTAACACCTAATCCAGATTCAGGTAATGAAGATGACTATAAATATAAAATTGATCTTTCGGCTGATCGAATTGAAGGAGAAACAGCACGAGAAGGAAAGAATATTAAAACAAGAGTAGATGTATCACGTGATAATTTTAAACCAGAACGTGACCAATATAGAGAAAAGGTAAATAATAATATTAATAAATCTCAGCAGGAAGTATATAGTTCTGAATCCGCTAGGGATAGTGCGCAGTCTAGTTTAAGCTATTGTCGTCGTAATCCAATTCATGAGAAAGACGAAGAAGGTCATGATTACTATATTGATAGAGACTGCTCTTGGGAAGAAAATAGATTAGACGATGCTGCAAGTAGGCTAGATACAGCAAGACAAAAACTAGAAAAAGAGAAGAACAAAATTAAAAAGTTAGATGCACTAGAAGTGAAATATGCAAATCCCGAAACAGTAGTCGTGCTAAAACATAACGGACAGGAAGTAGCATTAGAAAAGGTAAGATTAACAGAGGGAGAAAAGAAAACGTTGAATCTTGATTGGCAGCATAAAGGGAAAGGAACAATTCAAGCGGAAATTAACCCTGCTGGTAATCGTAAAGACATAGAAGAAACCACATACAAAAATAATTCAATTAAAACGGCTATCTATGCACCATCGCATGAAAATGGGATGTGCGGTGTAACTAGTGTAAAAGGTGTGGTAGAAACAGTAAGTGAACGTGTATCAAAAGAAGACACAGTGGGAGAAATGTATTATGAAACATTAAGTGGGAGTGTTGATAGTTTAGCACCATCTAAGCTCCATTCTGGGTATGGTTTTTCTTATGAAGTTAACGGAAAATACAAAAATGATTGGAATACCAATTATCCAGGTGTATTTACAAAAGCAACGGCACAGTATCCATTTGCAGATGAAGGACTAAAAACAACATATGATTTAGAGAGTGTCTCTAATAATGGCTTAACATCAAAATTCCTACCTAAAAATATGTATTTGTCTGAAGTAACAGGACATGTCTTTGATAGTAAAAGACCAACTAAGTCTTTATATTGGGATGGGAAGGAAAAAATTATTGATGGCCAACGCAAATGGTATGCGCCATTAAAAACGAAAGATGGAAAATATTCATTCAATGTTGAAACAAACCCAGCAGGTGTGAATGAAATGAGTTTGTGCCTGACAAATGAAGTGGAAATTAAAGGTGTTGCGTACGATGATTTTAAAAAGAGAAGGGTGCTTGCGGATCTTCCATTCCCTGTGCAAACACCAGGTTGGAATTGGGTTGGAAAGGAAAATATTATTGCTGATTTATCAAATTGGTACTATATGAAGAATAGAAATTAGTTAAATAGTATAGTATAATGACTTGAATCGACAAAAGTATATAATCCTTCTTGAACTAGTAGCTGAATGGATAAACCAAAGGCACACCCCTTAATGGGGTGTGCCTTTTTTCATAGAAAGGGGAAATTTGAGTGGATAAAAAGAAAAAGCGGCGTGTAAGACGAGTGATTTTTCTAGGAGTAATCGCAATGATTGTATCGTTATATATTGGAAATGAATTTCAGGATCGAAATGGTACAAGTTATGCACCTGCAAAGTATTTTGAAACAGGAACAAAATTGATTTCGTTTTAATAATAATGTCTTTTTAATCAACTATCGTGGATAAATCCTCATGACATGTACAATAGTTGATGTTATAATAAGTGTAGAAGTATTATAACAATAGTTTTAGCATAAACTAAAGAAGACGAGATGCTCCAACATCTCGCCTTATGTAACTGTTACCGCAAGGTGGCTAATTGCTAAAAAAGTTTATTTTTTCTTAGAACCGCCCTTCACACGCTTGCAGGCATTGTGGGTGGTTCTTTTCGTTTTTCGTCGCTTTTTTTGTGTTTTCTTCCAAGACGTTGATAGGTATTTACCTACTCGTTTTGAAAAACACAGCGACTTCTCTAGCAATTACTTTTAAAATTTCAATTGCTATAGTGAAAAGAATATCCGTTTGGTCACCGCCTTTCCCTATAAAATGAAAGAGAAAGGATAGCAACGGACCACCCTGAAATATTCAGTTACGTTAGATTACTTATACCATGTTTATGAGATGTTTTATAGCTTGAAAACCTTGATATGGCGACGTTTTAAGGATTTTTTATTTTTAAAATTAGAATTTTAGAATGGTAAAAATAATATTTTTTTAGAAATGATTGACATAAAATGCTATATATCATAATATTGAAATTGTAATATTAAAGAAATCAAATTCAACATTTTCATATAGACTTTAGATTAGCTAAAAGGACACACCTAAGGCGCATTATGCCATAGGTGTGTCCTTTTTTTGCGTTTAAAGGCTACATAAGGAGGAATACAAATATTGAAGCCATCTAAGTTTCAAAAGAAGAAGATTATAGCGGTAGGTTTAGCTACTGCAACAGTAGCGGGTATCTATGGATACAATCATTTCGCAGTAGAAAATGCGGTAAAACCAACCAAGATTGTTGTAGCCGCAAAGGATATACCTGCGCATACAGAGATTAAAGAAGACATGCTAGTGGAGCGAACATTACCTGGTGATGCGATTCCCCCAAATGTATTACGTGTAAATAAAAAAGATGTTGTAGGTAAGTGGACTAATGATGGGCAGCCAATCACAGAAAATAGCTATCTCTTTAAAAACAAAGTAGTAAAGAAAGAAGAGTTACCGGACTCTGCCATTTTAAATTTGAAAGATGGAGAAGTTGCTTTCCCGTTACTCGTTGATCTGGAAACAAGTTCAGGGAATAGTATTATTCCAAATACGTATGTGGACTTGTATTTCAAACAGGTTGTGAAAGAAGGAGACAATGAGAAAGTTGTATTCGGTGGCCTTTTCCAACGTGTACGTGTGACTGCTGCAAAAGATAGCAATACAGAAGATGCATTTGTGCTAGAAAAGAAAGAATCAAAAGAGGAACAAGAAGGGAAACAAAAGCCGAAGGTAACCCGCTTATATACATTGGCCGTTTCGCCAGAACAACTTCAATATCTAAACCGTGCAAAAACACTTGGAGATGTAATCCCTGTTGCAGTCGGGCAAAAGATTGAACAAACAGGGAAAGAGATACAACCAGCAGAAGGGTTCTCACAAATATCAGATCAGAAGAACATTTTAGATTATGTAGAGAAACATTCAACAAATCCTATTTCTAAAAATGTAAAAGAATATGTTGCACAGTATTTGAATGAATCCAAATAAGAAAGGGGTTATTAAGATGGAGGGGCAAGTAAGGGTAGTTGCCTTTTATGCGACAAACGAAAACGTAGGAAAAAGTACGTTAAGTATTGCAATGGCAAATGAGTTAGCACATTTAGGGAAAAAAGTACTTTATGTAGAAGCAGACCAAGTAAGGCCAAGTTTTGCAGTTGGAACCGGTCTTAGTCATGAGAGTAAAAACATCTTAGAGCTTGTTAGAAAAGAAAATGAATACAATCTCTCGCAGTATATTTGTACCAAGCAAGATTTGTTAGAGAAAAAAGGGAATCCAAGGTTGATGCAAAAATTGCACGATAAGATGGATTTTCTGGTATTTCCATCAGGTTATAGCGTAGTTCAATTCCCAGAGATTCAAAACAAAGAACTGTTTGTAACGACATTTATAGAATCGCTTGCAGATACAGAATACGATTATATCATTCTATCGGTACCAACTGAATTATCCGAGGTGCTGAGTTATCCAATCCTATATCAATCAGACCTTGTTGTTCATGTGTTAAATGGCAACCCTCGTGGTGCAATAGCAATTAAGAGAGAATTACAACTAATAGAAGAAGCAAAGCTAACAATGCCTCGTATGATTCATATTTTAAATATGGGAGATGAGGATTATGTAGAAGATATTGAAAAGCTTTCTTCCCGAAAAATTGAGGTGACAATTCCGTTTGACAGAGATCGTACGAGTTACGAATGGGGGATGCAATTTGGTTCCCCACAAATTAATACAAAGGTCCATCACATTATGGAAGCAGCTGGTCTTGATATCCCAACCCAGCATACATCCTCTATGAAAAAGGGTCTCTTTGGTTTAAGAAATTAAAAAGGAGGCAAGTAGTATGTGGGGCTATTTACAGGAAAAACAAGTCGCCTTAAAGCGAAATCGAGTTGATTTATATCACTTTGGTTATATGATTCGTTCCAAAACGGCTCGAAGGTTAGGAACAACTACAGCTCAACAAATTAAAGATATAACGGATGAAATTCGTGCGTTTTTAGTAAAAGACCATCGTAATATCTTAAGCGAATCCTTTATGAATAAAGAGAAGAGGAAAGCTGTAGAACAAATCATTAAAAGCTTTTTACTAAGCAATCAAGTCGTTGTTTCAGATGTACCTTCTGAACAGTTACTAAATATGGTGTGTGACGATATTGTTGGATTTGGGATTATAGAGACTTTGAAAGAGGATAAGGACGTAACCGATATTTATATAAATGGTACAAAAGAGATAATTTACGAAAAAATTGGGGAGGGAGAATGTACATTTCCTTACCGATTCGAAACGGAAGAAGAAGTCAAAGCTTTAGCCTACAAGATGGTAAACAGTACTTCAGAATCCTTAAATACAGCTAAACCCTATGTAGACTGCGTATTTCCCTATATACGTATCAATATTGCATTAGATGAACTTGGGGGATTGGGTACAACAATAACAATTCGTAAAAATGCTGATCATCTTCGTGCTTCTGAAGAGCGTATGTTATCTACGAATCAAGCAACAAAAGTAATGCTAGATTTCTTAGCTGCAGCTGTGAAAGCAAAAATGAATATTCTAGTGGCGGGAGCAACAGGTACAGGGAAGTCAGAGTTTATGAAATATCTTGCTTCTCATATTCCGAAAGGGAAGAAAAAGGAACGTACTCTGGTAGTAGAAGATAACCCTGAACTCTATTTACATCGCATATTTCCAGAACATCATTTTGTTCCGATGCAGTGCAGGGCATCCGAAGTAGAAGAGAATGCAATTGATTTTGATAGATTGTTAACGAATGCGTTACGTCAAGGGCCAAAGCGATTAATTGTAGGGGAATCAAGGGGAAAAGAAGCATTAAAAATGCTGAACTTCTTCCAAACAGGACACCCTGGCTTTACTTCTGTCCATGCAAGAAGTGCGAAAGAGGCAGTAAGACGTTTAATGCTCATGTGCCTGCAAAGTGGTGCGAACATTGATGCTAAATATTTATATGAATTAATTTCACAGACATTTGATGTGATTGTCTTTTTAGAGAAGAAAGATGATGGAAATCGCTACATTACAGAGGTGATTGAATTATTGGATTATCAAGATGATATACAGTTCAATCAACTTTCTCAGTTTATACCTATAGGTGAGGAATATGATGAAATGAATGAGAGAGTAGGAAAGATTCATGGAGATCATATCACTACAGCGACAATGTCGGCTGATATGGAAAGGAAGTTCCGTTCTTCTATTGTAAATCCAGCTCTTTACGCATCATTCCTTTCACAACAGGAGGTGCAGTATGTATAGTTTGTTGGCTTATGGATGCATGTTCTTAATCTTTATTAGTGTAGTATTGCTCGTTTTACTTTTTGCAAAATCAAAGGGTTCTGCTCTTTCTCAATTTGTACAAGAAAATGAGAAAGAAGAAAGGCGCTTGGAATTAAGGAATATCAAAGGGATGCGGATGTATCTTCCACAATCCGTTATCCAGGAAGCTCAAAAGTACGAGTGGAAATTGACGAAAAGCATGTACTGGGTATATACGATTCTGTCCGGAATGAGTATTGCAGCATTATTCTACTTCTCTTTTGGAAGAGATCCTTTTACACTGATTTCTGTTTTATGTGGATTTTTAGTTCCGAGATTTCTTCTCTATCGAAGAAAAAAACATTACTACTTGGTTGTCATTGACCGTCTTGCTATCTATATGAAGGCCGTAGCGAATGCACTTCAAATAAGTAATAACGCAAAACGTGTGTTACTTCAGGTGAAACCGATGATGCATGAAAGTATTCAAGACGAAATAGAAAAAGTTTCTCTTTTATTAGAAGGTGGAACAACGATGCACCGTGCATTTAGAGGGTTTAATGAAACTTTTAACTTTAGAGAATTGGTTTTCTTCCATGAAATGTTGGAAGTATCTAGTCAAGAAGGTGGAGCAAATTCGGTGCAAGTCTTACTAGATATTGCAGAAGATTTCGAAAAACAAAAGCTATACCTAGCAAGATTGCGTTCTAGCTTGTCGCAAGCGCAACGCGCCTTTGTACAGAACTGCTTAATAGTCATCGCCATGCCGATTGTTATTATGATGATGTCAAAAGAAGCATATGGATTTTTAGCAGGTTCTATGATGGGGAAAATCGCATTAGCAGTAAATATGTTTATTGTATTTTTCCTGGCAACTCGTGTAGAAAAGATTGCAAATTATAATCCGACAGAAAGGGGGGAATAAGATGGCTGCGTTTTTAAGTTTGGTCATATTTGTTGTCATGTATTGGGTATTCTCCACCTTTCTACAAAGTAAAAAAGATAGTGGGAGTGTACTTACTCATTATGTAGAGAATGCGAAGCGTATTGAAAAAAAGAATTTAAATCAAATGATGCTTGCTCCTTTCCGATCGTTATCATATAAGTATTTGATAGAAGAAAAGAAAGAGCAAATTCAGAAAAAATTAGAAGAAGCTGGTTTGGATACGAAACCAGAAGAATACTTGAAAATGAAGGTTGCGTATCCTATCATTTTTACTTCGGTTTTCTTGATATGTACAGTGTTTCATGATTACTACTTATTTAAAGTTGGCGTTTTAATTTCACCGCTGCTTTATTTCTATCCTGATTATCTATTAAAGAAAAGAAAAAAGCAGGCGATGGAAGCGAGAAGGTTCGAATTACCAGAGTATCTAATTCCGATGCTGCAGTTGTTAAAAACACATACAACATTAGACGCAGTAAAAAAGGCGCAGATATATGCCGGGAGACATCTTCGCCCGTATGTATCTACCCTTACAGCGGAATTAGAAATGTATGCGGGTTCGGATCAACCGTTTAGGAACTTCGCAGCAGCTTTAAATAGTCCAGAAGTAAATACCTTTACCATTGCGTTGCAACAGGCACAAAAAACGGACAAGGTACAAAGTCTTCGTATTATGGATGCACAAATTAAAATGATGCGTGAGTTAAAACATGAGAACTACAACCGCTTGATTCAAAACAAACCAATGGAAATGAATAAATTTAACGTTGCCGTTATTGGCTGTATTGTGATTTATCCAATGGTTATTGTTATTCAATCCTTAATGCAAGGATTTGCAAGTATATAAGAAGCTAGTACCCAAAATTGAATAAGAAGAGGAGTAATACACATGTTAACAAAAATGAAGAATTGGTTAAAAAACGAAGACTCACAATTATCATCAGAAAACGGTATGTTGATTGCCTTGGCGGTAATTATTGTATTAGTGATTGGCCCGTTTGTTTGGAAAGCAATTCAAGGCGGATATGACACAATTCTAGCTAGATTTACAAAAGCATCAAGCAATGCAGATGTGAATTCTTGGAACAAACAATAGAAGTTTTAAATTAATGATGTTTATTACGTACAGCTTAAATAAGTAGATAAGGGAGTTCTAATCATGTTAACAAAAATGAAAAATTGGTTAAAAAATGAAGATTCACAACTATCATCAGAAAACGGTATGTTAATTGCCCTAGCGGTCATTATCGTATTAGTGATTGGTCCATTTGTATGGAAAGCAATTCAAGGTGGCTATGATACAATTTTAGCTCGATTCACAAAAGCATCGAAAAATGCAGATGTGAATTCTTGGAACAACTGATGTGGAATTTAGATAAGTAATTTCTTATTTTTGTAGATTCTTAAAATCGATATATAAAGGAGATGAAATGCAATGTTAGCAAAAATGAAGAATTGGTTAAAAAATGAAGACTCACAATTATCATCAGAAAATGGTATGTTAATCGCCTTGGCTGTCATTATCGTATTAGTGATTGGTCCATTTGTATGGAAAGCAATTCAAGGTGGCTATGATACAATTTTAGCTCGATTCACAAAAGCATCAAAAAATGCAGATGTAGATTCTTGGAACTAAATTTAATTTCTTATGGTTGTAGGTAATGGGAGTCACGATTTAAGTGGCTCTTTCTATTCTAAAAAATATGGAGGGCTAATGATGAAATTTTGTAAAGTAATGATTCCTACATTGGCAACAATTGCACTAAGTATATCAGTAATAGGTACACCTGCAAGCGCAGCAACAACAGCTGAGACAAAACTAAATCAAAGTATAACGGGTGGTGAGCATATTATTGCGGTTACACCAATTAGTAACTTTAACTCCGTAACGCTAAGTGGAGAAACCCAAGTGACAAATGCCAATCCTGGAGTACTTACAGTGACAGATGCGACGGGTTCAGGAAATGGTTGGAGAATCAACGTAAAAGCAGATCAATTTAAAGTAAGTGGAGATGCAAAGTCAAATCGGACACTTCCAAAGGGTTCTTTAGTTTTAAATAGTGGTGGTGCTGCTATTACGAAAATTGGTGGGACAAGCTCACCTAATCCGGAGTTTAAAACAACTAACTTTATAATAGATACAGATAATCAGGTTACAATTTTAAGTGCGAAAAAAGATGAGGGTATGGGAAAGTATAACGTGAGTTTTAATGATAAGTCTAAGGTGTTAACTCTAAATCCACATAGTACATATGTAGAGATTAAGGCTGGTGCTACCTCATATGAGTCGAAACTTACCTATTCCATTATAATAGGCCCCTGATTAGAAATTATAATGCAGAAGAGATACATATTATAGATATGCTTCTCTTCTGTGTATAGAAAGAAGGTGCAATATGAATAGTTATGCTTATAAAATTTCTATGAGTATATTAGTGGGTATTGTGTTTACTTTGAGCTTATTCCTAAAACCTTTTCATCTTGTTTATGCAGAAGAAAAACAAGAAAGTCTACCATTTGATGTAAACATTCATGTTCCAGATAATCAATTAGGTGATATCAAAAACTATTTTAATTTGCATGTGAAAAAGAAACAGAACCAAACAGTGAAATTGGATGTACACAATAAAGCTAATACTCAAATTAAAGTGAATATAAAAGTGGCCAATGCTCTAACCTCTACAAATGGTGGTATTATGTATGTGTCAAATCGTGAGGTTTCACAAAGTACGTTAATGGATACAGATTTTTATATGGATCAGTATGTGCAAGCTCCTTCTACTGTTACTTTAGAAGGAAATCAAACCAAAACCATAGAGATACATGTGACGACACCTAATCAAGATGGAGTATTTTTAGGTGGATTATTATTTCAATTAGCGCAAGATATAAAATCACAGGGGCTTGAAAAAGATGGATTGAACTTCTCTGTACATAACAGGATTGAATACGCGGTGGCAATACAGCTGAATGTAGTTGAGACTGAAAATTCTGTTAATAATTTATCTATGAAGTTAAATGGCACAGCGATCGAATCATATCCAACACAACCGCAAGTACATGCACTTATTCAAAATACAAATGCAAATATCGTGAGGGATGTGGCAGTTTACTATAAAGTTTTATCTAAGGATAACGTTCTATTTCATGGGAATATTCCAGCGTTCAATGTTGCCCCGAAATCCAAGGTAGGATTGGCTATTCCATGGAAAGCGAAAGAATACAAAGATGGAAAGTATATGCTAAAAGTCACAATAAAAGAGAATGGTGTACCAAAACATATACAGAAGAATTCCAAATAACTGCTTCTCATGTGACCGAGTACGCGGAACAAACAGGTGAAGTAAAGGTATTACCGAAGTATTCTAATCAAACATATATGATAGTGGCTGGTGTTGTAATATTAATCATTTCAATATTTGTATTTGTATGGTGGAGAAAGAAGCATTCTACACAGTGAGAAGAACAAAAATCCTCATAAATACTAATAAAGTGAGGGAGAGGATAGGGTGAAACGGGTGAAGATTTTCACTTCGGTCATGCTTTTAACCGCTGCATGCTTATTTATAGGTATAAAAGATAACAATGTATTAGCTGATCAAGCAGTAAATAAGCAGAATGGTATTCCAACACTCACTGCAAGTGGGAAAGAGAATGAGGTCAAATTAGAATGGGCAATTGATATCTTAGATCAAGATGTACTATGGAAAATTGATTTTAATAATCCTAAAGATGTCAATTTAATGAATGGTTGGGGAGATTTTTATGGAGATGGGAATCAAAGTCTACAATCTGAGGTCTTTTATCCAAATGGTACAGATACCAGCGGGTACAAAGTATTTGATACAAAATTAGGAGGGAATCGAGTCTTATATCCCTATACTGTTAGAACAGATTCTATCGCTGTTTTTAAGAGGTTAAACGTCCCTAATAATGCTTATATTTCCGCTACTTTTAAAGCAAAGTCACAAGGGGTGGGGAAAATTAGCTTTTATGGTGATGGAAGTTGGGAAACAGGGAGAAAGTTTGATTATTACAACACTACTGTTTTAAAAGATGTCCCATCCGGTTCGAAAGAATTAGAAATTAGTAACACTTCTTTGTTTCCAGAGAGGGAACCAGGTACCAACATACCAAGGGATAGAAGACATATAACGTCGGATATAAACAAAGATGTGTATCAAGATTCGCCCATGATAGATAAGGTAATACCTTACCAGGATGGATCTGGAAAAGGGAAGTTAATATTAAATAGTCCTATTGTTACTCCGATGAAACAAGGAGACCGCTTAAAAACGAGAAAATGGGCAGCACCTATACAATTACCGAATAATCGTACGGTCACAAAGAATGATTTGAACAAAGAAATAAATGGATGGTCTACATTTAGTATGAATACTCAAGTTGCAAATAATCCTTTTTATATCACCGAGCAACGAGGCGTAACTTTTTATATGCTTGCCTATTCAGAAGGAATTACATATGTAGACGAGTTAAAAGTGGGATATGCATCAGAAGCAGAAGTATACCGAGGGAATCAGCAAATATATAAGGGTGGACTCTCTGATTATGTAGATAAAGAGGCAAGGGATCAGGCAACACCAACCGCACCTGAAGGTTTTCAAGTTGAAAATAGAGAGCTAAAGGAAACAAAAGTCACATTTGATTCCGCGAAAGATGAAGGAAGTACCTATCATTATAAAATTCGTGGAGTTGGTAGGAATGGCGTTTCAGACTTTTCTAAGGAGGTCCCTGCAACTGTAACAAGCGCAGTAAAGGGCTATGAATATGTAGTAAATGATAAACCGGATATATCACTTGATAATGTAAATGGTATTCAGTTCACAAGTCAGACTAGCATTCAGTTTCCGATGGATTATTCGAAACCACAATATGTACATATCCGAACGGTAGATAAAGCTGGGAATAAAAGTGCGACAAAGCATATTTCTAGCACACAAAAAGGACAGGTGGACATGCTCACTGTACCAAAAAGTGTTCAGTTCAGCCCGATTCAATTAAATGGAGAAAAACAAAATTCATTTGGCACATTAGGGAAACTCATGATACATGATAGTCGAAATCAAGCGGATGGATGGAGATTAATTATGACTATTTCGCCATTTACAGAGTCGAACATAGCAAAACAATTGCCAAAGGGTTCTCTATCCTTAAAAAATCAAGTGAGTGTAACAAAAGTAAAAGGCCTAGAGACAGGGAAGCCTATTGTACAGATTCCTAATATACCTATTGATAATGGGGCAGCACACACTATTATCCGTTCTTCGAAAGATGTAGCAATTGGAGAATATCAAGTCGATTTTGGGCAAAATGGATTACAACTGCAGTTAGATCCAGGGACAACTTACGTTGGGAAGAATAGGCAAGCCACTTATACTTCTACAGTCACTTGGTCTTTAGTGAGTGGACCGTAATAACAATCAAAACAGGGGAAAATAAGGAGAAAGAATTATGAGTATGTATGTAATAGGAATACTAATAGGATATATGGCCCTAAATGTATTTACTGATTTGAAATATAGAAAAACGAAAAATATATGGCATTTGCTATTTTTAATTGTAGGTATAGGGATCACGTATTTTGCTGGAATAAGAACAGGGAAAGAGATTGTGATTGTACTAGCCATGGCCTTAGCATGTGGTTTGTTGTTAGAGACATTTAAATTTTCTTCACCAGGTGATACAAAAATGATTATTGTTGTAGCTTTATATATTAGTAATGTAGTAAAAGAAACAGCTATCCTTACCGCTATTACATTAACAGCTTTCCATTTACTATTCTTTTGGATTGCTAGTGTGTATCGATTAATTAAAATTTTAGGGTTTGTAGGAGCATTTGAAGACCAATTGGAGCATGCTGCTTCTATATTTGGGGCAAAACTACCGAAAAAAGAAATACAGCTGATACAGAGTTTTCCAGGGGCTTGTTCTATTTTATTAGGAGCGATTGTGTATGTTGGTTTCACTATTTATCAAAACGGAGGTATGTTGGATTGAATAGTAGAATCATTCATCAAAGAGAAACGTATATTTATTTTACAATATTTTCACTAGTAGGGGTACTTATTACAAATATGTTTATTAATATGGTTTTTATACTAGCGTATCCGTTACTTATCGGATTAATTGTACAGGTTGTCCTGCTTCAGAAGATAAAAAAACCGTTTTATCGGAGCGGAAAAGAATTAACGGAACAGTTAAAACTAAAAAATATATTCCTAGTACAATCAAATATTTTAGGAGATGAAGAAGGAAAAGTCTATGAGGTGCATCAAATGCCTTTTACATTCTCGAATGGACTAATTAATAAAGAGAAGGGTTATAAGGTAGTAAAACAAGATTATGAAAGAAAAGTAAAAGAAGATTTAACGAAAATTGCAAAATGGCAAGTTACAACAAAAGCTAGACTTGTTACGACAACCCATTTTCGTTTATATACAATTTGGCAGAAAAATAGTACAGGCTATCAATTAAAAAAAATAGAGGATTGTATTGATCCATATGCCAAGATGAACAGTATACAATGGATGATTGCTTCATTCTGTACGACTGGTCGTATTAAGTACGATAAAAAACCAAAAGAGTGGGCAAGTTATGAATGGATTACTTTAAGGTAAATAAAAAATAGATGAAAAAACTAAATAGTTCAGTTATTGTGGGGAATTTATTAAAATGCTGTTTGTATTTGGCATATCTTTTAATGATTTAATAGGATTAATTATGCAGGTTCTCTTGCTACAGAAGATAAAAAAGCCATATTATAAATATAATAATAGCGTGTTTATTGGCGACATTCTGCCTAAATAATGTAGGATGTTCTAATAATATGGGGGCACTAAGCGATAAGTCTAAAATTGAACATCTATGGAGTTTAAATGCATTCAAAAAGCTTTTTACAAGCCTATGTAATAGTTTAAAGGAAACTGAAATGCTTAGTGCTAAAGGTCATAAAAAACAATTCATTTGGCTAATAACAGATGATGCAGATCAAAAGAAAAAATATAATACAATTACATCTGAATATGAATAATTAAAAGAAAAAATGGTCTAGATTTAGACCGTTTTTTTTGTAAATATTTTTCATAGAAATAACATCAAAGTGTGCGTTTTTCCCACTAGGAACACTTTAATTTTAATAATATGTATTGGAATTCCATTCGAATATTATTTTGTACATTGAGAAATACATTACACCTCTTTATTTAAACGCAAAAAAACTAGGGGGACTAGGCCTTTTTGACAGAATGAAAATGATTCAAAAAAGGACTTTTATAACGCGATATACGAATGTTTCATAAATGTATGGGAAAAGTGATGGAAATCGTAATTTGAATAAAAAAATGGCCTTTACTATTACGTAAAAGCCCCATGAACAGAGAAAAAAGTCATTTGTGAACCTATATGGGATTCACAATAAAATTTTAACACTTAAACATATAGTTGTCTATATCTCTTGAGTGCGATAAAACTGAACAAAAATTCTATTTTATTAGAAAAGGAGAATGAAAAATGAACTTAAAGGAATACGTCGTTTATAAGAGTGAATCATTCGTATGTCTCGGGACCATAAAGGAATGCGCTCAACATATGGACGTACTTCTTAAAACGGTTCGTTATTATACAATACCAGCTTATCAGAGGGAGTTAGCGAAGAGGAAGATTAGTATAAAAGGTTCATTTTGTATGTATTTGAAATACGAAAAGAGCACTTAATAAAGTGCTCTCGTGACGTGATTGATTTTATAATGACTATTTCAATTTATAAAGAAAGGAACACAGTACACTATATGTGCGTGTAGTCAATTGTGTTCGTTTTTTACAAACAAAGAGCAGCTAGCAAAAGCTAACTGCTCGATTCTCCAAGGGGAACAAGGAGAAAATCTAATGTCATATATATTATTGACGGAATATTAAGTTTTATTCAAGGGGGGACTAATTATGTAGGTTACACGAGAAGCCCTATTAGCGTCCAGGCTGTCCCAATCAGAATTAAAGTTTCGAATGTAATCCAAAACTTTCTTTTTTCGGGTTTTTGAAATTCTTTGATTACAGAAAATATGGCACTTATTCCTATAAGAGTGAAAATGACAATTCGGATTGTTTCAGTCATTTACATCACCACCTAAGATTTGAATAGTTTAATTATATATTAATTACCATTTTACGGAAACTTAATAACATAATCCTTTTAATAGAAAGTGAGGAATAACAAGGGGAATCAGAAAATGCGAAATGGCATTTGAAATTCTTATCAATCTAGTACATGAAATGTAGTAACGAGGCGGAGTGGATTCTATGAAGCCTTAAAAGTACAGTAGATTATGACGGTGTGTATAAGGGAGGAGCTATCGCATTTGAAGCAAAATCTACAGAGAATCCTACACAATTTGATTTAAAGAACATTGCATAGCAACAATTAGATTGCCTGGAGAAAGCAGACAAGATAGGAGCGATTTGTTTCTTCCTAATTGAATTTAGTTTAAATCGCCATATCAATATCTTACAAGTTCATTAAATAGCGGAAGTATTGAGCTAGCCTTACGGAGTATAAACGAGAAGGTTGAGGATACTCTTGAATTGGAAGAGGAACTTATCTTTTTATTTCTCTCTATTAGATAGGTTAACTATAGGAAATTCAATAAAACATATTTTTTGAATTATTTAATACAAGAATATATAATTAAATAGATGTATATTAACTAGTTAATAATGGGGAAAGAAAAATGAAGATAATATTTGATGTGGTTAAAGATAAAAATTTTGATTTTACTTTATTAGAAACAAAATTGCTAAAAACTTTTAAAGAAGTTGATAATGTAGCAATAGTTGAGAAGGTTGAAGATAAAATTTTTGAAAAAGGTGATGTACCAATCCATTTGGCGGAGATTACTATTAATGTTACAGGAAAGAATATCGGATATAGATCAGTTTCAGCTAGTATATTTATTGTGCTTGAAAGTCTATCAATGAAGTTATTCAATATTAATATTAGTATACATTAAGCATCCAATACGGGTGCTTTTTTCTTCGTTATATAAAAATTACACATTAAAAGTGAATTTTAAAAAATGGATATTTAGATTAAAGGGTCAATAAATAGGTAGAATCTAATTATTTGGTTCACATCTTAATCCAAGGGGTACAAATTCGATGCGACGTGAAAAGAATTTGTTGAAACAATGGAAGGCAGATTTACAAGCTATTCAAGAAGAAAAAAGGCTGAAGAATAAGGCAAAGAAAACGAATAAGAAATATAATATTCCTGGTAATACCGCTGACTTCATAAATAGCAAGAACACTTATTATAGAGAGAATAGGGTATGGAAGCAAAAAAATAAATAATGTTAGGATAAAGTAGTTTGATTAAGTTCATAGCAATTATCGTAGGATCTGCCGTAATCTGGGTGGCGTCTTGTTTGTAGTTAATGAAACATAAGGGGAAATAAAAAAGAGAGCTAATGCTACTTGAAGAGAAATCTCTAATCTAGCAATTTCGATACCAGCTACTGAAAGAACTAAAAAAGGTTATCCGTTTACAAACACAACGCAACTATCCGTGGTTACGCCTACTTTCTAGCAATCTACTATAGTATATGAATGTAACTATAATATGTAATTAAATCAATAGATTTAATAAAATTGATAGATTAGCCTATTTAAACAAAACAAACGAAAATAGAAAATAATAATGTCTCGTTATTTTGTCTAAACGTTGATAATTTAGATGATGCGGGAAAATGATGTGGAAAATCGTACCTTTAATCCATCTGGGAGTTAGTCTGAAATAGAATATATAAAACAATGATAGCTTTTAAATAGTATTAGGGAATGATTGATGAAATTAGTGGGATATGTAAGAGCTAATATAGGAGAGCAAGATTTAGAGTTGCAATTTAAAACGATAGAAACATATAGTTATACAAAAATATTCACTGGAAAATAACTTAAAAATTTTAAGGAAATATAAATTTATTGAAATTTTAATATGAATTCATTAATATGGAATTATATTTTTTGTTTAATTGATTCCGTTTATTCCCACACCTTTTTTGTGTTGTGGTTGAGTTGTAGAACAAGCTGCGTCTTGTTTCAATTTTGAAAGGGCTTCTTTGAGCCGATTAATGTATATAGCTTATTTTGCTATGCACATATTTAATCGACTTGAAGAAGCCTTTTTGTGTTGTTTTCAAGTCTGTATACTTTGATACAGCAATTAAGTTAGATAAGAAGAGAACAAATAAGTATTGGTCTACAAATCATGAGATGTTTGCTAGAGCATTTGAAGCATATGTAGAATCGGCTTTGCTAGATCAAGAACATAGAAACGATTATTTAGTTTGTGATACATATTCTTTTGTATATCCGTTAGGAGAACAAAGATAATATCTAAATAGAAGTATAAAGAGTTTAATGGAAGTATCTGTTCCATATATAATAAACACTATACAAGGAGTGGGGAAAAATGAATTATAACATTCAAAAAGGTCAATTTCGTTTAACAAGTGCTTATCCAAGAGGTAGCTGGTGGGAATTTTATCGTGTTACGTGTCCGATTTGTCATGATACAGGTAATTGCATGCTTCATGTTTCGCAAGAGAAGGTAGCATGTACCCGTGTAGAAAGCAAATGGGTCTATGGGAAAAATACGAGCAATCCAAGCTACATTCACTACATAAATGGAAAAAATGAGTATCAATTGCCTGAAGTGGATGAAGTTCAGGTTCATGATAGGAAAAGCAATATGGAATTAAATGTGTTTAATCGTAAGTTAATGGATTTCATACCATTACAAGAGCATCATCATACACATTTATTACGAGATAGAAAAATGACTGAAGAACAAATACAAGTACGTCAATATCGTTCTTTCTTAAAACAACAAATTGAGTTAGAAGAGGATAATACATATACGACAGTTTGGGAAAAGTTATTTAAACAGATTGGGAATAAAAATTACTGGCAGGGAATTCCGGGATTTTATGAGATGAAGAAAGGTCAGCTTTCTCTTCGTTTGATGTCAGGTTCTCCTGGTATAATGATTCCGTTTCGAAACCAGTACAATCAAATTGTTGGATGGCAAGTTCGTGTGGATGAAGTGAAAAACTCCGTTCATGTGAAATCGGCACCTACTGGAGTTCAAGCGGAATTAATCGAACAGCCTAATGTTGTAAAGATAACTAAAAATGGTGATTGTATCTTTGAAGGCGAACTAGAAGTGAGCAAAAAGGTAGAGATTCCATTTCATGAGGAACGAATTGTTGTAAAGATTCATAAAGGGCAAAAATATTTATGGCTCTCATCAGCAAACAAAAATCAAGGAACTGGTGCAGGTGGTAGTGAACATCCACTTCCTGTACATGTAGCGGTACCAAGCTCTCATTTAAAACACTGGAATTCTGGTGCCTTACATCAAACGAAATCAGTAATGATCACAGAGGGCCCCATGAAAGCTGATTTGATTGCTGATTTGATTCCAAAGAGATTTAATAAAGAGGAACTTTCTGAAGTAGGGACAACAGTTCTTGCGATTCCTGGTGTAAATGCATGGAGGATTGCTATGCCTGTATTAAAAGATGTGGGTGTAGAGAATGTGTATTTAGCATTTGATGCCGACTTGGTTGAGAATGAAAAAGTAAGAGCTGCCTTAATTGCTTTTGCGACAGAGTTAAAGAAAGAGGGCTATAACGTAATTATTGCAGCATGGAACCCAGCACAAGGGAAAGGTCTGGATGATGCGATGCAAGCTTCTTTCAAACCCATTTTCCGCACAATATAATAAATCGTAAGATTTTAGCAAGGGGATTTTTTATAATAGAAAGGTGTGTATTAAGTAGATGAATCTTATGCAACAATTAATGGATGTAGACAAAAAAGCTAGGGAACAAGAAAGAATGGAATTAATTCATAAATTTTATAATGAAGGGGTTTCTATTACGACGATTGCAAATGCGACAAATATGTGTGAAGAGGATATTTCATATATATTAAACAACTAGTAGCCATATTTGGTGAGGTGAATAGAAGGGGAAAAAGATAGAATTGTAATTCTATCTTTTTTTATTCCTTTAAATAAAATTTTTAAAAGTAGAAAGGTAGAGGGAAAATATGAGTGTATATGTAAAAAAGAATCTAGTGAATTTACGAATTGATTTTGCTTTTAAGCGCTTGTTTGGAGTAGAAGGAAACGAGGATATACTCATTGGTTTTCTTAATGCGATATTACAATCCTCTTTAGATGAGAAAATTATCTCTTTGCATTTAGATGATCCGCATCTTCCAAGGGAGCAAAAGGATGATAAATTATCTATTTTAGATTTGCGAGCTACCCTTAATAGTGGTATAAAATTAAATATAGAGATACAGGTTCGCGACAAAAAAGACATGATCGAGCGATCTTTGTTCTACTGGGCTGGCATGTATTATTCCCAAATGACTCAGGGGATGAAGTATACAGAATTAAGACCAACTATTTGCATTAATATAGTGGATTTCATTCTGTTTCCAGAAGAAGAAGACTTTCATAATGTCGGTGTAGTCATGAACAAAAAATCGGAGCACATAATTTCTGAGAATATGCAATTGCACTTTCTAGAGATTCCAAAAGTAATTCGAGAATGGCAAGAAGAACGAATGGATCCGTGGGATGCTATATTAGCACGTTGGCTACTATTATTTCCTGCATATGAAGATGATAAATTAACTACAATCCTGGAGGGAATCGCGATGGAAAAAGATCCAGTTTTGAAAAAGGCAATAGAGGATTGGGAGCGTCTAAGTAGCGATAAGGATTTTTTACGCTTATATGAGGCGAGAGAAAAGGCAATAAAAGATAGAATATCTGAAATAGAAACGGCAGAAGAAAAAGCTGCAAAAAAAGCCAGAGAAGAAGCCACAGAAGAAGCTACAATTGTAACTAAGATAGAGATAATTCACAATTTAATTAAAATGGGGTTGCCTATAGAACAAATTGCGAAAGCTGCTGATTTAAGTGTGGAAAAGGTTAATGAAATTTTAAAAAGTAAGTAGTATTGTGAGGAACATAAGAAGGTAACAAAAATTTCAGGAGAGATTGTAATAGAAAAAGAATCTATTTTCAAACAAGAAATAGAAGATTGGGAACGTTTAAGGAATAATAAGGGTTTTCTGCGTTACTATGAGGCAAAAGAAAAGGCGATTAAAGACAGAATATCTGAAATAGAAACAGCAGAAGAAAAAGCAAAGGAAAAAGTTAAAAAACAATTAGTCAAAAACATGATTAAAGTGGGAATATCTATAGAAAATGCTGCGGAAGCTGCTGGAATTAGTATAGAAGAGGTTAATGAGATTTTACAAAAATAAAGAGTAGATATAAGTAAAAAAAACAGGTGATTGTGACATACACACAATTACCTGTTTTTTTATGTTCTTTTCTCATAAATCAAAAGTATATTTATTGGCTACGCTATAATTAAAGGTAGATTTATTTTTTGAGGAGAAAGAATAATTATATTATACTTGTTAAGTATGTAATTTTTACATACTTATTTACTTAATTATTACTACATTATGCAGATGCTAGGGGTTATTATGAAAAAGAAAAAAGAAGCATAGTATATACATGTATATACGCTAAAGGACAAAACTACAAAATCTATAAAAATAGAAACATGGCGTTCATTTAAAGAAGAAAAGCAAGATGGTAGGAAGAACGTCTATCTGGCTTCTATTTTTGCTAAATATGTAAAGAAAGTCTTGTCTTTTTAATATTGTATCGCTATAATATAAAAGTAATAAGATTTTACAATAAAATATAAAATTAATCAGTTCGCATATAAGAGAAGACCTCAATATGCGCCATGTCCTTAGGGGACGTGTGCGTGTATTGGGGTCTTTTTGCGTTTTGCGAGCAAAAAACACCCGGAGGTGCAGGAATTATGTTGAATTGGTTGTCTGCAAAACTTATGACAACATCAGTAGGAGATTTCTTACTGGCAAAAGGTAGTTTTGAGAAGGGGCTTACTGGGCACACCAGTGGTGCAGATGCTACCACTGTACAAAAAAGCATGAATACCCTTGTAACAACACTAATTGGTTTTGGAGGAATTTGGGTAGCAGCTTGCGTTGTATTTGCGGCTATTAAACTATCTGGTGCACAAGGTAAAAACCCTGAAAACCGTACACAAGCCATGATTGGTTTAGCTTGTGCGGCAATTGGAGGCTTTGTCATGATCAAAGCATACGACATCGCTTCTTGGGTTACAAAAATTTAACATAAGAGTTTGTAAAAGCTCTCCTCTATTTGGGGAGAGCTTCTCTTATACAAGGGAGGAAACAAAATGAGAAAAGTAACTGTTCCTGTTGATATGACTTCGGAACAAAAAACACTATTAGGTGTGCTGAGCAAACGCCAATTGATTTATCTATTGGGTGGCGGAGCATCCCTTTATTTATATGTACCATTTTTATGGCGGCTATTTGCGCCTTTTAATGCGGCTGTAGCATTTTTTATTTGCTTAATTTTAGCAATACCAACAGTAGTAGTTGTAATAACGTTTGCTTTTATTTATAAAGAAAAACAACACATGTATTTAGATAAATTTTTACTTATCAAAATGCGTAGCCGTTCTGAAAAAGGAAATTGGAGAAAAGGGTACGAGCCAATTACATGGGTAAAGGAGAATTTATAGATGTTAGAAATGATATATTTTGCGGTGGTAGCCATTGTAGGATTTTTCTTTTATAGGAAAATGAATGGAAAACCGCTATTTAATATAAAGAAAAAGGGGAAAAGTCAGGGCGGTGTAGAGAAACGTACTGCTGAAAAAAATGGAAAGAAAAATAAAAAGAATACGCCTGCTACAGAGGAAATTGATGAGGATAATGTGGATTTCTTTAGTGCTTTTGTAGAAGACATTAAGGAAGTTGAAAATCATATGATTCGTTATCATGATGACACGTTTGTCCTAATCGCGGAGGCACACCCAGTAAACTATTACCTACTTTCAAATGCGGAACAAGAAGCGATTGATATCAAAATTGAATCATGGTTAACCACATTAGAATTTAATACGAAGGTATATATCCAAAGTAAGTTTGTAGATTTAACAGATCCTGTACGAAAAATGACAGAAACAATGAAAGGTGCGAAGGACCTTACACCAGAGACAGTACTTTATGGGCAAGAAGTTATCGACAACTTAGAGTATTGGCAACGTTCGCAGCCACGATATGAACAAAAGCGATATTTAATTTATCCATACAAAGTTGATATTAGTACGATTACAGCTGATACAGAGGAAGAATTGGAAGAAAAAATTGTAGATAAAGCGTTTAACGAATTATATCGTCGCTATAATGCTTCCCGAAATCTACTATCGAAAGCAAAAATTAGTGTAGAAATGTTAACGAAAGATAAATTAATAGAACTCTTATACGTAGCGTTTAACCGTCGTAAAGCGGTGAAAGCACGTTTCCAAGATTTAATTGAAAATGAGAACTTCTCTCTGTATTCAACAAGTGAAACAAATGAGAGAAAACTAGAGTTAATGAAGAAAGTTCTAGCGGAAGAAAAAGCTAAAAAATCAAATAATGGGGTGGCATAAGTATGAAATTGTTTGGAAAGAAGAAAAAAGAAAAAAAGAAATTAGAAGCTGAAAAGAATGATGAATTGGAACTAGAAGAGGAAGAGCACGAACAAGAAGAAGTTCCACCTCAATTAGACAATCAAACAACTGTGTTTGATGTCATTGCCCCAGAAGGAATGAAAATTGATGCAGAAGACTATGGGGTAATTAAGCAGTCTTTAGGAAGTAATACTTTCTTCCGTCCATTTTATATTCCACGTGATGGATACCCTCGTATGATGCAGACCAATTGGCTGAACATGTTAACTTCAGCTGGAGAGGTTGATGTCATGATTGATATTCATAAAGAGCCAAAAGCAAAAGCGATGCGATCGTTAGATATGCAGCTAACAATGTTACGTTCGAACCTTTCCTTCCAACGTACACGCGGAAATATTGACCAGGAAAAAGACTTAGATGCAAAAATTCAGGATACAAACAATCTAATGGATGAAATTCAATTTAATGAAAATGACTCCTATATGGTAAGTACGATGGCGGTTGCGTATGCTGATTCAAAGAAAGAATTAGATGTTTTATGTGAGTATATCGAAGATGAAATGCAAGCCTCTCACTTTAAAATAGCGAGTACTTGGAATCGTGTGAAGAGTGGCTTGAAAGCGGTTATGCCACTAGGTGCACCAAATACTCTGCAAGATACATACCGAAATATCGATAGACGTGCTTTATGTACATTTGCCCCCTTTGTATCAGGATCCGGAAGATTTAACGGTGGTATACCAATAGGAAAGAACAAAATTACTGGACAAGTAGAATTTTTAAATTCATTTGGTAACGCAGATTATCGTCCACCAAACTATAACATTGGTGTGACAGGGATTTCAGGTTCCGGTAAAAGTTTACTTTTAAAAATGAAGCTAGCTCGTGAAACATCACTTGCAGATACACATGCGATGATCATAGATCCAGAGGGAGAATTCGTAAAAATCACCAAACGACTAGGTGGCATTAACTTAAATATTTCACCTGAAAGTAATATCATTATTAATCCTTGTGCAATTGCAGTAACAGAACTTCAAATTACAGATAAAGATGAAGAACTAGAAGCACTTGAACAATACGATAAGAAAGAACTCGTAGAACGTGATGGCGTGAAGTATGTAAGATTTGTACCAATTTTAGAGAAAATCAATGAAATACTAGGATTCTTTGACATTATTATTCGCGGGCAAGACTTTGATCAACCTGGATTAAATGTATTCCAACGCACGATGCTAGAAGATGCGATTCGTGAAGTGTTTGAGAGACATGGTATTACTTCTCACCCTTCATCTTTATATACAGATGAAGTGAAGAAAGTAGATGGACAATTAATTCAGTCTCAAGTGAGAAAGCCAGAGCCAGAGTTAAAAGAAATTTACGATGTAATAGTAGAAAACCATGGAGATGATGTGAAAGCAGAAGAGTTAATTGCCGCGATTCGTCCGTTTTTACGTGATGGCTCAAAACCATTATTTGATGGGCAAAGTAATTTTGGACGCGGTGTAGAAACACAGTTAAATGAATCGCGTGTTGTTAACTTTAATATTAGTCATTTAGAAGAAGGGTTTTTAAAACCAATCGCCTTCCACGTTATTCTGAACTATATCTGGGAGCATTGGATTAAGAGTCCAGAACATGCAATCAAACGAAAAGTGTTATATGTGGATGAGATGTGGCAGTTTATCGACTATGAACAAACTGTTAATTTCTTAGAAAAAGTAGCACGTCGTTCACGTAAAAGAAATGCCGGTATGTGTTGGGCAAGTCAGGACTTTGTTCGTATTTTAGAAAATGTGAAAGCACGTGGTATCTTGCAATCTACTTTCTCTTATTTCTTCTTAGAGCAAAATAAGATTGATAAGAAAAAGATCCAAGAGAACTTTAACTTAACTGCTGGAGAGCTTGATATTATTCTCAACAATCCAGGAAAAGGTGAAGGGATTTTCCGTATAGGAGATAGTTCTGTTTGGATCCAAACAGATCCATCAGATAAAGAAATGATGTTCATTGAATCCAATGAAGCTGTACTACAAGAGCTTTTAAATAATATGAAGAAAGTACAAGGGTACGGAGGATAATAGCGTACCTTTGAAAAGGAAGGTGAAATTATGCTTGAGAAAATAGTAGAGTGGGTCGGAGGGCTCATTATTGTTTTGGTGAAGGCTTTTCTTAGTCCAGTGTATGCAACTATGGATCCGCTACCGGTTTTAGTGTTTGGAGGAGAGGGAAAAGAAGGAAAAGGGACAAACTTAGATTTCTTATTTTCGGGTGATTCTCTAACCAAGGTGTTAGACACAGGTATGCCTGTAATGTTTAAGCTTGTTGCCTTTTGTGTCCTTGTCAGTGTAGTTATTACGGCGGCAAAATACTCAGCAACGGCCATTAATCCAAATAATAGAACTGCATTAATAGAGTACGCGAAGGATTTGATGATCATTTCAATTTGCCTTTGGCATCTCGATTACTTTTATACACTCATATTTGAAATCAATTCATGGGTAATAATAGAATTCAGAGATGCTATCAATGGGGTAAGTGGAGGGAATTTCGACCCAGATAAGGGTACTAAATTTCTAGAACCTGGATTTGGTGGGGCTGGGCTTACCATTACTGAGCTGAGTTTGAAAGGTCATGAAAATGACTATATGTTTATTATATTTGGTTTGTTTGTAGAAGCTGGTCTCATCGTCTGGGCAAATTTTTACTATTTAATGCGAGCGGTGTCACTATACATTTTAATGTTAATGGGTCCTTTAATGGTAGGTATGTGGCTATTTCCACAAAAGAAACAACAGACATTATATTGGATACGAGAATTTATAGGAGCAGTGTTCATACAAGCAATTCATGCGATTACCTTATGGCTCATTATTTCTCTTATTGGATCAGCAAATAGTCCGTTAATCAAATTGTTTTTACTTGCCATGTTTATCCCAGTTGGTGAAATTGTGAAAAGTTTTATCGGCCTTAGTACCAATGCATCAGGTGGTATTCATAGAGCGGGTACGATGTTGGGTATGGGGGCTTTAGCAAGTGTGGCCGGACTGGTTAAAGGTGTTCGTGATGACTACCGTAATTCAAAAGTAAAACCAGATATTAAGGGGGATAAAGAAAAGACAAAAGAAGATGCTGATAACCCGAAAAATGCATTAGGAGCGAATTTAGGGACAGATTTAGGTACAACATCTCGTGCAGCTCGTATGTTAAAAGCAGGGCAAATTGGAAGTTCAATTGGTAAAGCGGCTGGTGGACTTGCAGGTATGGCAACAGGAGCTGGGCTTGGACCAGAAGGAATGGCAATAGGGACATTGGCTGGCAGTAAAGCGGGCGGATTTACTGGCGCGGTTGCTGGAAGATCTGCCGCTACATTGAGCGAAGGAGCTGTAGCTTTGGGAAAACGTATTGGTTCCAGTGTGAAGAATGGTATGAATACGTATAAAGGGTTAAATGGAGAACAATATCCAGAGTTAACAGATGAAGATATTGCACAAGACTTAGCAACGAAGGATTTTGAAAATTGGAAAGCGGATAATCCGGATTCTGCGGTTGCCAGTCGTTTGAAACAAGCATTTCCTGGCTCTTCGGATGCAGAGATTGCAAAAAAAGTAGCGAAAACAAATAGTGATCAAATGTCTCATTTCAAAAATCAGCGGAAACAAGATGTACAAAATATGAAGAAGAACGCTACACCATATGGAAATGCTAGAGATTTAGTCAACGCTGCGACTAACGCATTCCAAAAAGGATATGAGGCAGACCATAAAGATGCGTTTATGAGTCAATTACCAGAAAATATGTCAGCGGAAGAGAAAGAGAAAAAATGGAATGACCATCTGAACTCAAAAGTACAAGGATTTAGAAACCATGCAGAACAGGCTGCAACAAAAGCTGGTGCAATGCCAGTTGATGCAAAAGATAAGCAAGGGAATAATCTATTTGATAAGTCCTTTGTGAATAAGGATGCGTTTGCTTCTCAACTGGCATTTGGAAAAGTAGGAAAAGCAGTAGAGGGTGTGCAGGGAGAAACACTAGAAAGTGGCCATCAAAACATGGGACAGGTTGGTGCTCTTGTAGGGGCTTCCACTGCTGCATTTAAAAAGGCATATACTGAAGATCATAAGGCAGGATTTATGAAACAATTTCCTGCAGATGTACCACAACAAGAAAAAGAGGCTGCATGGAACAAACACTTGAGTCAAAAAGTGCAAGGATTTAAAAATCATGCACAGAAAGCTGCCGAACAAGCAGGGATTGTGCAACAAAAAGATGGGACTAGCTATGCTAATAAGGAAGCTTTTGCTTCTCAGTTATCGCAACAATTACAAAGCAATCCAAATATAAATGCAATGGGTGTATCTAGTGTTTCGGGCATTCAAAAAGCGGTAAATGGTGTGAAAACACATAGTTTAGCAAATGGATATGGAAACCAGAAACAAAAAGATGTAAGTAATGTGGGGAACTTAGTACAAGCATCTACAGAATCCTTTAAACAAGGTTATGCAGCAGAGAACAAAGCAAACTTTATGAAAAACTTGTCTCCAACTATGTCTCAAACGCAAAAAGTAGAAGCTTGGCAATCTCATTTAAGTGATAAAGGTAATGAATTTAAAGCAGTCGCTCAGCAAGCAGCGGTACAATCAGGAGCGATGCCTGTGCAGGCAAAAGATACAGGTGGTAAGAGTTTGCATGCGCAATCTTATATTAATAAGGGGGCATTTGCTTCTGAATTAACCAAAGGTCTACAAAATCATGCGACTCTTGGAACGGTAAGCCAACAAGTAAGTTCAGGGATTACAAGTTCTATTCAAGGAGTTAGATCTCACGGTGTTGCGACAGGTGGCGCAATTAATAAGGCTGTGTATGCAGCTACTCAAACACAAGCAAGTATGGCACGTGCAGGGAATTTGTCTACTTCTGAAATTGAACGTTCGTATGCAGACGCATCAGCTAGTGTAGCAAGTATTGCACAAAGTGCTGGCAAAATGTCTATCCCAACTTCAGCTGTGGGACGTATGACACAGCAAAGTACGAAGGTTGGCATGAGTGTGATGGAAGGTGTCAAACATTTTATGCCTACAAATGCACTAGAGAATGCTTCAAAAGCATACTTTAATGCGTCAGACAATGTTCAGCAAGCTGGTGGAAATGCAGTACAAAGAGTGATAAGCGGAACTGCAGCTGCTGTTCATACTTCATTAGGAGGTAACGCAGCAGAACGCCATTACAATGTGACAAAAGGATTAAGCTATGCAGCAGGTGTAATTGGTGGTACAGGTGCTTATCAAGCGACTGCACGTATGGTAAGTAAACATAATCCCTATAATAAAGCAGTTCAAACAGAAGCAAAAGAAATTCAAGAGATTCAGGGAATGGTCCCAACAATAACAGATGCTACTGGAAGACAATCAGTTGCTCAAGGTGCAATACGTCTTGTTACGACAAATAATAAATCATGGATTGAAGCGAAAGATTCCAGTGGAATGACACAAGTTGTATCTCGTTATGGTAGTGGAGATAGTAGCATTCGTTCGGGACAAGTGGTATATCAAGATTTAAATGTTTCAGATGGTCAATTAACACAGCATCGTAATGGTATGAAAGCAACGCCAGCGTATATTCAAGATTCTAGTGGCGGGAAAATTAGTATCAATCGTTCTATCAATATTAATCCAAATCAATTAGTAGGAAATCAAAATCAAAGACCTTTACAACAGAAACCAGTATTTAGTGAACCACCACTTACAGCGAATCATAAGGTAGACAATGGTCATTTCTATATGTCTGATTTGGACCAAGGTGGCTATCAAAATGTACAAATGGTTGTTGAAAGAAATCGTAGTTACATGGTTGCGACAACTACAGACGGTACAGTGTCACGTATTTCTCCGTACGGAAAAGGAGATACACGATTACAAGCAAACCAAAGGATTGAAAGAGTTTGTGAAGTGAAAGATAGCAGTATTAAGCCGAGAGAAGAAATCCTAGTAACTCAAACACATGAAGAAGTTGTACGTTCGGAGACAAATTTAAATTTATCAGAACATGATCCACAAAATCTGATTCCATTTGCGCCAAACCCTCGCTTAGCACAGCGAAAAAGAAGAAATAATGAAAATGGAAAGTATGGAGTGACAAGTCTATGAGTCAAAATCCTAACGATCCAAATGAACAGAAAAAAAGTAACCCTTTAAAAGATGTAGCTTCACACTTTATTAAGAAAAAAGGGATGCAAGCGCGCGGGAAAATGGTAAAAATGGCAGGTAAAGCAGGAAGGGCGGCAGCGAAAGCTGCTGCCAAACTGCTAAAAGCTGGTGTAGTGAAAATTGTCGGAGCTATCGTGGGAGCAGTAGGATTGCCTGTTGCTCTCATTATGGCTCTTATTATTACCGTGTGTGTTATTTTAGCATCTTTTGTACCATTTACCGATGATGAAAGTAAAACAGAAGAACAAGTGAAAAAGTATATGGAAATTTCAATGGCGCTAAACGTGGACTGGAAAGAGGTTGTCGCTTTTGACATGGCGCGATTTGATAATGATTTGACTGGTAAAGATCCTCACGATGCTATATCATATTTTTTGGATATCCAATATGAAGAATATACAGAAAAAGAGGTATGTGAGGCAGGACCGAATGGCCCTTGTGAAAAAAAGAAAAAGGAGATGCAAAAAAACAAATCTGAAAGTTATTCCGGACCAGATGTAAAAAAGATATTGGGAGATACAGATTTTAAGAAAAAAATAGATGAAATTAATGCCAGCGGAAGTAAAAAGGTAACAGTATCTTCTCACGGTTTAGAGAAAGCGATGGAACTTGCAAAATGTAGTGAGAGTCAAAAAGATCGTGCTCGTGAGATATTAGCTGCAGGGATGTTAGAAGGTCTATATGGACATCTTGCTCCTACTACTGGTGGATTTATTGGTGGTATGTGTGTTGGTAATGTGAGCCCTGGTGGAGAGCCTGTTAACCTTAATGCCAAAGTTACAGGATACCTTCCTAAAATTAAAGAAATGGCAGAAAAACATGGTGTAGCTCAATATGTTGGTATTTTGGCTGCCCAAATGATGCAGGAATCACAAGGAGAGGGAAGCGACCCGATGCAGGCTTCTGAGGGGCATTATGGAGACATGAGCACATCTTGTATAGGTGTAAAAGGGAATGCACGTGTAGGATGTATTAAAGATCCAAATATTTCTATTGAAGCAGGCGTACAAGAATTTAAAGATGTTTTAGGTCAGGCGAATGGAGATATAGCCCTAGCCTTACAATCTTATAATTTCGGGTCAGGATTCATTAGCTATGCATTAGCGAAGGGTGGTTATTCAGAAGAAACAGCCATTGAGTTCTCAAGAAGTAAGAATCATTTAAACCCAGCTGGTTGCTCCGATCCGAATAACTTCAGGACAAAGGTTAACGCATGCTACGGAGATTACACGTACGTTTCTAAAGTTTTGAAGTTTTACAAAGATTTAGGGTGTGTGGCAGACGCATCAGGCGAATGGATTTCTGATAAAGGTTGGAAATGGCCAACGAAATCAGGTCGTATTACAGATACGTTTGATGCAGTTCGTAAGGGAATACAACATAATGCTGTAGATATTGGGGCCATGACTACCGGAAAAGCTGGAGACCCAGTATGGTCGATGGAAGTAGGTATTGTAACAGCCCAAACAGGAAATGTAAATGGTGGTGGTCTAGGTGTTTATGTAGACCATGGAAATGGTATTGTATCTCGTTACTTACACTTAAATAAAATATTAGTTGCACCAGGAACCATGGTAACAAAAGGACAAATAATTGGGGAGATGGGCGGTTCTAATTATAGTAAAAAAACTGGTTTACTTGATATGAATGGATATGCTGTCCATTTAGATTTCCAAATTCGTATTAACGACCAACCAACGGATCCAATGAAATTCTTTAAGAAAAATGATGATCCAGGTCTATCATCTGGTGGTGCTCCTACAATGACAAATGCTAAACGACAAAAGGTATTGGAAGAAGCAAAAAAATGGGTTGGACAAGGAAAAGTGAGCTATGTATCCGGCGCTAGAAATCCAGCTGCAGGTACTGCAGATTGTTCTGGATTCACACAATATGTGTTTAAAACTAGTATAGGTGTCCAGCTAGGAGATTGGACAGGTGCTCAAATTGGACAAGGAAAACAGGTGCCAGATATCGGTCGTGCACAACCAGGAGATTTAATTTTCTATGAAAATCCTAACCATGTATCTATTTATTTAGGGAATCAGAAAATGATTCATATTGGTGATAATAAGGGTGTACAAATTACGGGTCTAAACTATACGGCAAGAGGACAACATATGTCGCAAATCCGTAATGTAATAGACTGATAAGGGATGTGAGTCGATGAAGAAAATAATCAACATTTTATCCAATATGCCTCGTAAGTACTTGGTCATATTAGGGATTATCGTACTAGTGGCAGGTGTTGCCACTTATAATACCATTCATGATTATATGCTGAAATCACAATCGCAAGAGGAAGAACAAGTAAATCAAGATGAAATCGAGATATTAGGAGATAAACCAAAGGGATTTGATACAAAAGAAGAAGAATATATTGCGAAAACAAAAACAGTTGAGGATTTACTACGAAAAATTTCTAATGGTAGTTATGATGTACCGTATTTATTTACAAAGGCTGGATTCGGTATTGAGCCAATGAAAATGACAAGTAATGAACGTATGCTTGCCGCAGAAGCTGTGCAAAGATATTTCCTAAATGGGGATAAGTTTTACAATGCACGTATTACCAAAATTGACCGCGGGAAAAAAGTAGATACATTTCATATAGAGGTTTTAATACAACAGGTAAACTTCTTGGAACCACGACAATTTAAAATTCAGGTAAATCAGTATGCGCAAATTCTAACGCCAATTGAACAAATACCACATGGACAAGAAGAAGTACCTGTGGATTAACTGAAAGATAAGGGTTGTGACTAGAAATCACAACCCTTATTAAAAAATATAAAGAGTACCTAAAAATATTTATTTAATATTCGAAATTTTCTAATATAATAAAGTCATGGTTAAATAAAATTTGTATATATTAGTGAAATGAAATAGATACGGAGGTAAAAAAATGCGATTACTATTCGGAACTGCAGCAAATTATTTTGCAGGATATTCTTCTGGAAGAGGTTCAGGACTTTTAGGGACTTTATTTGGATGGGCTTTATTAGTAGGTAGTGGATACCTGTTGATCACAAATTGGGATAGTATCACAGTTTGGATGCACAGTTTAGATATTGTAACAGGATTAGATGGTTATGAAGACATGAGCAATGGATTTATATTTATCTGCTTGCTTGTAAGTGGTTTCATTTTCATGTTATTGTTACCAGTCTTCGCAATTGTATTAATAGTGGGTGTGGTACTCCTGAATATTGTCATCTGTACAATTGTATTTTTAGTATCACCAAGTACATATAAAAAAAATAAAGATGTGGAGAGTGAATGGAGATGAGTACAATTCTTGTTTTAGGTGGTTCAAATGGTAGAACATTAGAGAAGTTAGCGAAAAAAAGAGATTGTCAGGTGATTTTTCACGATGGAAAAAATCAAGGTGGTGTAAAGAAAATGTTTCGTAGTGTCATAAAAAAATGTGATGTTATTGTAGTGCAGAAAGGTGCATGTGGCCATGTGTCTATTGATGTAGCAAAAGAATACGCAAAGAAGTATGATGTCCCGCTTTTATTTAATCAGGGGTTTGGAGGAACAGGCGCGTTAGAGATTAGGTTAAAACATTTGCAAGCAGCCTGAATACGTTTGATAGTACAGAAACATTTGTTTTATTATCATATAATCAATATATATATAATAAATAAGACGCCAAAAGTGAAAGGTGAATATAATAAAATGAATAATAGTAATTTACATAAATCAGGTTATATCATACTCATATATTTTATAATGACTCAATTTGTTGGAATAATAGGAGTACAATTGCTAGCGAAGACAGGCTGGTATGATATTCAGGGGAATCAACAGCAAGCAATTCAGCAACTGCTTGTTCATTGGGAACTAATAGGATTTTCACTCATATTAATATTCTTTTTTCTTATATATAAGAAAGAAGTGATGAATGATTCGAAGTTATCGATTAAATTTTCAAGAGTATCATTTGGTTGGATTTTAGTAGGAATAGTTGCAGTATTCTTAGCGCAGACAATTGGTAGTATTTTGGATGAAAGTATATTTCACTTAACTACACAATCAGTAAATACATCAAGTAATATTGAATCGGCAGCAATTTCTCCTCTTGCTCTTATATCAATTGTAATTCTTGCTCCGCTAGTTGAGGAGCTTGTATTTCGTTACGCGGCCATAAATATATTGAGCCGTAAATTTAATAAAATTGGGTGTATATTAGTTAGTTCCTTGTTTTTCTCAATCATGCATTTTGAATTTCCTTTTGTATTTGGATATTTTTTAATTGGAGTTGTACTTGCGGCAATATATGTACGTACTAATAGGTTACTAGTATCATTTGTCGTTCATGCTACTATGAACTTAATAATTGTTATACTTCAGATTTTTTGATAGAAAATTTGAAGTTAAGGAGAGAGTAACTTGGCGAAAAAAAGGCAATATTTTTAGAACGCGATGGAGTCATTAATCAAATACTTACAGATCGTGTTAGATTTGTAAATAAACCAGAAGATATTTTCCTGTTACCTGGTGTAGCTGACGCAATTGCTACATTTAATAGAAAGGGGTATACGGTCCTAGTCACGACAAATCAAGCGGGCGTCGGATTGGGTTATATGACTCAAGAAGAGCTCTTTGTGATTTGAACCATAACTTTGCCGTTCCGGCAAGGTTATGGTTCTTTTTGTTTGCGGCAAACTTATGCATCCAGAATCTGAAGAATATTCTTAATGTCGCTTTTAAAAAGTCACGATTTTTATAAAAAAGTTACAATGTTTTTGCCTTTTAATTAAAGAGTTCTGACTATACTTTATTTTAAAGCAACAATAATTCCTTGATAAATAGAATTATTGTAAAGTAATGATAATTAAATTATATATTATTTGAAAGTGATGAGAGGAAGTAGTAACAGGTATTTTTTCTTTTAGAGAGTCGGTGGGTGGTGCAAACCGATAGAAAGAACTTGTGAATCTGTCCTTGAGCGAAATGTGGAACACTTCAATGTGAAGTTAGTAATCGTTTCCGGTTAAAAACCGTTAATTTTTTAAGTGGAAAGCTTATATTTTCTATGCTTTCAACTAGGGTGGCAACGCGGGGTAACTCTCGTCCCTTTTATAGGGACGGGGGTTTTTTAGTGAAATTCCCTACCTTAAAAATTTAACGTGAACGAAGAAGATGGCATTATTCACTTATTAAAGGAGAGATAAGATGTGTGGAGGTAAAAATTAATTAGACTAATAGAAAATTAATAAACATGGTGATTTTTGGGGTTATTATTTCAATAAAATCATGAGGTTGGTATGTGAAAGGGGGCAACAATAACAAGTTGCTCCTTTTTTTAATAATTCTATGAACAATATTAATTTGTTTTCTGAAATATTTTTAGGGCATATAGAAAGAAATTTTAGAATTTTTGAAATTCCGAAATAGGAAACTAAACTTTCTATAATTGATAAATGTTACATTTGAATAAGAAACTATTAGCAGATCTAACATGTACACTTTATTTATGGGGATGACAGCATGCAAATCTAATGATTTAGCCAGCACAGCTGAAAAATCAAATGTGCAATAGAAAAAGGATATGCCAATGCCTGTAAAAGAAATTAATACAACAACTAATGCAGGATCCTTTAAATGTAGACTTAATATAGCTTTGAAATAAAGTCGTATCGTCTTATTCTTTTAATAATAAATTGGTAAGAAATGTAAAACTATAGGTAAGGAAGAGGGACATCTAAAGCATGCTCAACATAAATATGAACCTTGACATGTCAGTAAGTGTATTGTAGATTAAGTTAATTACTTAAACCATTAACCATATAACATTAGAGGGAAATAGTTACAGTAGATCTGGAGTTCTGCATTTGTACATGTTATAGAGTTATCTAAAATGTCATTTCAGATGGAACATATACTTTTAGTGACCAGTACAGTACAAGTAATCGAGACTTTAAACTATTTGCAGAGCACTTATTTTAAATTCGTATCTTGACAAGTTAATGGGGGTATAGTAGATTTGGTTAGTGGCTTAAATCATTAACCATATAACGAAGGGGGAAGTGGTAATAAAGGTATATATTCTCTGTATTTGTACAGGTAATAGAGTTAAATCAAATATCATTTCATTTAGAATATAAACTCTTATTGATCTAAACAATATAAGCAATTAAAACTTCAAACTACTTGTAGAGCACCTAAATCCAATGAGGATATTGACAAGTTGATGGGGATATTGTAGATTTGGTTAGTGACTCAAATCATTAACCATATAACAATGGGGGAAGGAAGTGCTCATGAGAACTGAGAAACCCGTATTTGCACAGGTTGCAGAGATGATTGAAAATGATATTTTATCTGGTACATATAACCCAGATGACTTAATTATTTCAACCACTCAGATTTCTAAGCTTCTCTCAGTAAACCCAACTACATCGGTAAAGGCTGTTAAGATTCTCGCAGATAAAGGAGTGCTCTATAAAAAGCGAGGAATTGGAATGGCAGTAACCAATGAGGCAAAGAAAATCATATTGGACGAGCGAAAAAAAGAGCTGTTAGATACGATACGACAATCGATGAAAATTGGTATATCACGAGAGGAAATAATTAAATTAGTAATGGAGGAAAACGATGATTAATTTATTCAATGTAACTAAAGATTATGGGAAAAATGAAGGGTTGCGGAATTTCTCCGTAACCTTGGATTCACCTGGTATTTACTGTTTGCTAGGTAAAAATGGGGCAGGAAAAACTACCTTTCTCAAATTAATTGCGGGTCACCATAATGCTAGTGCTGGTGAAGTCAGAGTTGAGGGGAACCTCGTAAATATGATGCGTATGCCAGAGCAAGTATATTTTGTTCCTAGTGATGCAGAACATTTTAATATGCGTATCAGGGACTTATTCAAGACTGCAAAAGAATTGCACAGTCAATTTGATCTCAATTTCGCAATTGAAATTGCGGAAAAATTCAAACTGGATTTAAACAAAAAGTATGAACAAACATCATTTGGAATGAAGGTTATGGTCAACACAATCCTTGGAATGGCTAGTAACAAGGCTGTAATTATTCTAGATGAACCAGTTTTAGGGTTTGATGCTATTACACGTAATAGTTTTTACGATTTATTACAAGTATGCAACGAACAGAAACCAAAAATTATTATTGTGTCCACACACTTAATTGATGAAATTTCTAAAGTTGCAGAAAAGCTTCTTATCATTGATAAAGGAGAACTGAAATTATATGCAGATACCACTGATATTGATGAGATGGCTTATTCTGTAACAGGTCCAGTTGATATCGTCGAACAGGTAACGAAAGGTCTAAATATTATTGGTAAAAAGAACGTGGGTGGATTTGTATCGCAATACATTTTTGACAAACCAATTGAGGATACAAATACAGTAATGATATCACCTTTGGGCTTACAAGATTTCTTCATCAGTCTTGTTGAAGAAGAATAAAAAGAATTTGATTGTGAAAATATAAAATTAGGAGGACTTAAGATGAATGCACTTGCTGTAGCAAAGCTAAATTTTAAGAAAGTAAAATTATCGTACGTTATTTTTATCGCAGCTATTGTCTTACAAATAATTAGTTACGTAATTAATGATTTATTAGGAACAACAAATAAAGGACAATTTTATTTAAGTTTTAGTTTTTACTCTTATATCATAATTTTAATGAGTGCGGTGCTCATTCCCGCTAAGAATTTCCGGAAAATTATGAATCTTAATGTAAAAAAGCTCGATTATATGAGAGGGATCCTTATAAATTATATTTGTTTCGCCCTTGTTATTTCGCTATTTACAGCGCTTTGCTATCTTTGTTTAGATAAACTATTACCTGTAGGTAATAATGGATTTGTAGCCAATCCATTTGGTGTTTTTGGTTGGGATAAAAATGGAGTTAGTATTGCCTTCATTCGTCAATTTGTATTTATTCTGATGGTTGCTTTGATTGTTCATACATTAACTACCATCCAAGGTACTTGGTATGGTTGGCTTACAGATATTATCATTGTAGCTATCATTTGTGTATTTACACCTATTGCTGCACTTCGAAAAGTATTAAGCTTGATATTTGAAACACTAATCTTTACTCCTAATGCAGTTATTCAAATAATAAGTTGTATTGTAGTATCTGTCATTGTCTATATATTATGTGTTTTGGTCGTAAGTCGGAAGAAGATTTAAATATTAATAAGTTATCATTTATTAAAGGATAGAGGCAGTAAAGGCGAAATGAGCATCCGTTATATTTTGCTGAGTATAAGTAAAATAGGACAGGATAGAAAATAAAAATACCCATCTTAACTATTATAGGCCGCTTTATACTCACTGAAATTACTAACTAGAGATTTAGTGGAGGGATTATTATGTTTACCAAGCGTATTGTGGCAAGTGCAATAATAATTTCACTTGCAGCTTGTGGTACAACGCCTGAAAAGCCGGATAAGAATTCACAGAACCAAAATGTTACGCAAGGCACAAAAAATTTTGATGAGAAGGATTTAAAAATAAAAAGTGCAGCCTATTTAGAGCAATTTCAGAAAAATGATTTTGATCAACTTTATAAAAATGGAACTCATGAAATGAATAGTAAATTACCTAAGGATGAGTTTGCCTCTAAATGGAATGCTTTAATATCTCAATTAGGACCTGCTCTAGATACAGAATCAGAAGTATTTAGTTCGAAAGATAAAAATGGAAAAGTGGCCATTACCACGGTACATCGTAAAAATAATTTGCAAACTACTTTTGTATATACAAAAGATGGGAAGGTAACCGACGTTCAAACTCAACTACAACCACTTATAGTTAAACCGGTGAAAGGGGAAAAATGGGAAGAATCTTCGATTAAAGTTGGTTACAATGAAAAAAAATTGAATGGGTTGTTAACTCTTCCAAAAGGAGTAGAAAAGCCGCCGGTTGCAATTTTGCTTCAGGGGTCTGGTCCCAATAATATGGATTCTATCATTGGTACGGGTCTTAATCGTCCTTTTGCGGATATTGCACACGGTCTTGCCGAAAATGGAATTGCTTCTATCCGCTATGACAAGCGCTCTTATGCATATCCAAATGATGTCTCTGACGTAGAAACAGAATATTTGTATGATGCTAAAGAGGCTGTGCGACTTGCTAAAGAAGATAAAAGAGTAGATAGTAGCAGAATTTATCTAATTGGACACAGTCAAGGTGGCCTATTGGGACCAAAAATAGCACAGGATAATCCAGAAATAAAAGGTTTTGTCTCAATGGCTGGTACCTTACGTCGTTTAGAGGATATAGTGTTGACACAGACTACATTGCGATTAGAACAAGAAAATCTATCGAACGAGCGTAAAAAAGAAGAACTGGACAATACAAAAGCGGGAGTAGATAAAATTAAAAAACTCAACTCCTCTGATAAGACAGAAGTTATACTTGGCTATCCGGCTAGCTATTGGAATAGTTTGAATAAAATTGATGGAGCAAGCATTGTTAAAAATCTTAGTATTCCAATGTTCATTATACAAGGTACAACTGATTTTCATGTCTTAGAAAAAGTAGATTATAAACTGTGGCAGGAAACACTTGAGGGTAAAGACAATGTTAGTTTCAAGGTGTATGCAGGACTGAGTCATTTGTTTATGCCAGGCGGTTCCGCAGATAAATTTGATGGTAGTATTTACAACAAACCAGCTCATGTAGATTCTCAAGTAATAAAGGATGTCTCAGGATGGATTAACGCTCAACATTAATTAAGTTAAAATGAGAGCGAAATATTATTCTCTTGCCAAGAAAAGTATGGATTCGGTCAAAATATAAATATTTTGGCCGAATTCCTAAGGTGAAGATTTATTCATTAAATCATAAAATCGTAAAAATGAAGATTAAATTATGTATTTATTTAGAAAGTGGTGTTACAAATCATGAAAAAAGTTTTTAAAAATGTCTTACCTTTCACTGTAGTTGTTAGCTCAGTATTAATTTTTACTTCTGCATGTACAAATGATGCTAGTTCTGATAAGAAAAATAGTTCAATAAAATATGAGGAAAAGAGCTATTCAATAGAAGCAGATAAGATTTCCAAAATATCTCTAGCTGCAATGGATCGAAGTGTCGATGTGGTAAAATCAAACGATAACGTGATTCATATTACGTATTTTGATAATGATAAAGAATCCTATGCGATAAGTGTTTCAGATGAAAAGAATTTAATTATGCAAGCCAATACCGATAAAGAATTGAAAGACTATGTGGGCCTTAATTCCGACAAAGCACATAGGAATATAAAGATATCAGTTCCGCGTGGTATTGAAAGTGGTATTGAAATAAAAACATCTAAAGGGGATATTAATCTTTCAGAAGTAAATATATCTGGTACTATCGATGCAAAAACTTCAAATGGAAAAATAAAAGCTTCTAATGTAGAAATTGAGAAAAGATTCAAATTGGAAACCAAAAATGACGATATAAATCTATCCAATGTTAAGGTGAAAGGTTCCGTTGATGCAACAGTTTCAAATGGTAACCTAGATATAGAAAAAGTTACAGTTGAAGATACATTAAAATTAAAATCAAAAAATGGTGGTATAAATGGAACTATAGTAGGATCGTATGATGTATTTAATATTGCGAGCCAAGCTTCTAAAGGTAAAAACAATCTACCAGAAAATAAAAGTGGTGGTGACAAAAAATTAGATGTCAATGCTAATAATGGAGACATAAACCTTAAATTTGTCCGTTAATCTTAAAATGGTTTTGGTGCAAAAACTCTAAAGCTCTTGCCAGTAATCTCCTAAACTTGGACATACTGATAGTATTACTCTAAAAAAGGTGTGTGATCGGTATGGAAAAGAGAAATTTGTTCAAATGGAAGCATTATCAGCCGGAACTAATCTTATTAACAGTATGGTGGTACCTAAGGTACAATTTGAGCTTCCGTAACTTGGTGGAAATGATGGAGGAAAGAGGATTATCCATTGCTCACACAACGATTATGCGCTGGGTTCATCAATATGGACCTCAACTAGAAGAGAAAGTACGACATCATCTAAAATCAACAAATGATTCATGGAGAGTCGATGAAACCTATATTAAAGTAAAAGGGCAATGGATGTATTTATATCGTGCCGTTGATTCAGAAGGGAATACCATTGATTTTTATCTAAGTAAATCAAGAGATAAACAAGCCGCCAAGTGTTTTTTCAAGAAAGCCCTGACTTTTTCGTACGTTTCTAAACCTCGCGTGATAACAATAGATAAGGACCCTGCCTATCCTGTAGCAATTCAAGCGTTGAAAGAAGAAAAACATATGCCTGAAGGCATAAAGCTAAGACAAGTTAGATATCTCAATAATATAGTGGAACAAGATCATCGTTTTATTAAGAAACGTGTGCATCCTATGTTGGGGTTTAAGTCATTTAAAACTGCAACTTCTATATTGAGTGGTGTTGAAGCCATGCATATGATTAAAAAAGAACAGATTGATTTACGGGACCAGTCTGTCCAAAATCAGAAAGAATTCATCCATCAATTGTTTGGGCTAACAGCATAAAATACAATTCCGCTCGAAATATATGCGTTATATTCTCTTTTATTTTATCTTTGCACCAGAACCAGAAAGATATACGAACAGTTGAACTTATTACAATGGTTCGAACCACATGCCTATAAAAAAGTTTTGTTAATATTAGAAAAGGAATTTAGCAAAGTAGATGTATTTAATGAAAATTAATCGAAAGGAATGTTTTTGAAAAAAACGAGCCAAGCAATAACCTATTATATTAGTGAAATACTAATCGATATAGGGGTACGGAAAATGAAGATTGCTGTATCGGAGTGGAAAGCATTAAAAAAAGAGACAAAGTTAAAGCTATTGCGCTATGCGATGTTAAAAAGTAAGTATAAGTATGCAAAATAAAAGCTCTTCATTTGCAAGAAGCAAACAAAGAGCAAAGTCATGAGTGACCGTCTAGGAAAGAAATTGGCAGGTTTCTTTTTTCTATATTTTAACATATAAAAAGTTGTAGAGAAAAGGGGCATGTAGAATGGAAGAAGGGCGTATTTCCTTTCAGCAAGGGTTTAAAGAATTTCTTATTATGATGGTCTGCTTTTGGTTCATTATGTTTCTCATGTATGGTGAAAGCCTGTTACAATAGAATGGAGTCGAAAGTCTAAATACCCTAAGGTAGCTCTCATAGGTGTACGATCTATGGGGGCTTTTTTAACAAGGAAATATAAAATTTCACGTATCATAATATTTAATAAAAAAAACAAACTAAAGAATCAATAGTCTACATTTAATTTTTGTACCTAATCAATCCGCTTAATGGATTCGGTCTCGTCTTTTTTGGATACTATTTTGTGTGAAATGGAGATATTATTTTTATTTTGGATAGATTTCTTGCGAAATATGTATCTATAGCCGTATTTCAATTAAAATGTGATACGATAGTTATATATTCGTTTTGCTTGTAAAAGGGGATGAGTGTCGATGAAAAACCACATAAAAGTAAATGGAAAAATCCTTCAAACAAATAAAAAATGGTCACATCTCAAGCAAAGACAAAGACAACATATTTCTAATTGGTTACGTAGAGAATATTCACAGTTTATAAAAACACATTATAGAAGACCTAAAAAGTATGAACATGATGAGATTCTCCATGAAGTGATGAATCAAATACAAGAACGTGAAATTTGGATTCCGTATAGTGAAATAAAAAGATACTATGTAAGCAATATAGGAAAATGGTTTAGAAAAATAGAAGATGAATGGGAAATACAAATGGACAACAAAGAGATGCAGCAAGCATTAAAAGAAAAGTAGATACAATTAGGGGGCGTATTTCATGTATAACTTACAAGAAGATATGTATGAATAATTAAAAGAAAGAAAAGGGGAAGTTACTGTATTTTTAATGAATGGCGTTCCAATACGTGGGCAGATCCTTGCAATGGATAAATTCACCGTTCTTATGATAGTTCATGGTAAGCAACAACTAGTCTACAAGCAAGCTATTTCCACAATTCTTAAGTAATTCTTGTTCTTTTTTCGAGGAAAGAGGAACTAACAAAAAAAAGAAGATTGAAATCAATCTTCTTTAGAAAAAGGAACAGATGACAGATTAGTACTCCAACTCATAATCAATTATAAATAAGGGTACATATATATTCAACCCGTTCTGAATTTTCTCAATATATTTGTCTTATTTTTAAATTATAATATAAGTAATTCTTTTAATTATTATATATTTGTTCTTTCCTGTTGCAGAACCCTTATAATAAGGGTTCTCTTTTTTGTATTATAAATTAACAAAAAGAAAGATAAGATCGGAGAGTAGGATCTTATCTTTTCACAAGGAGAAATATATTGTAAACTATCTTATTATTTATAATATTATATTCCGTGTTTTATTTCCATATATATTCCACGATTAACAATAATATCTATATTGGGGTACAGCCCATGCCCATCAAGCTAATCTTATATTAGTTTAATTTCACGCGAGATTTCTTCTTTTTTCTAAAGATCCCGTGTAAGTTTTTTAAAGAATTGCATATCAAATAAACCCTATTGGGTTTCGATTTTTTGAATTACGCTACATGATTATGAGACATGGAAAAGTTGTAGACGACGTCTAAGATATCAAAGACTGTTTTCTTCTCATACCTATGGGATTTTTGTCCGTTTTTCTGCAAAAGATTGAACAGCCGAAACAATATCTTTGTTAATTCTTGGGTGTCTTTTTGCAAAGATTGATAAATAAGTAAGAAATAATCTTTTATGATATAAGTTGCTTTATATTCGCTTAATTCTCGTTTCTTCTTGATGAGGAGTAGTTGGCGCATTTGAAACATGGTGGAGGAACAAAGAAGGATACTTATTAATTGTCCGTATAAGTGACATTCTAGTCTATCTAATTTTACAGAACTACATTTATGAATACGAAAAAATGTTTTCCATGTTTTAAAGATAAGTTCAATTTGCCATCGTAAGGAGTAAAAATCGTATACTTGCTCTTTTGGCAGATATTCCAATGGAATATTTGTAACGTAAAAGTTAATTGCACTAAGTCGTTTACTGCGTTCTTTATAGGTAATTTGCTTCTTATGTTCTTTAGAAGCTAAATCCTTTTGTCTACGCTTCATTTGCGTTTCAGTTAATTTATACATAATTAGTCTTGCCGGAAGCTTTTGATACATTCCAATATAGATTTCAGGAATTTCATATGTTTCACCTGACTGTAATTGGTCAATAAATTGCTCCATATCTAATTGGATGTACTCAGATTGCTTTTTTATGGTTCCATTTTGAAAGTATTCAGGTTCTTTATTCTTCTGATATATACGTGTATTAAGCTTTAATCGCGAAATAAAATAAGCATCACACTCGCTTATAGTATGTAAATCTTTTAAGTCGAAATATCCTAAATCACGTATACATACATCGTTCGGTTGAAGGGATGTTAAACAAGTAGAAGTATACGTTTTATCATTGTGTTTTCCGGATCCTACATGAACATGAAGAAATTGACCACTTAGTAAATCATACTCTAGTTGAATTTTTACTCCAGCACTTTGACCGCTACCACCTGAACCTTGATATGTAGAAGTGAATTTATCTGGAATTTGAAAATGGGTAGAATCCAAGATGCGGATACGTCGAAAATATTTTGTATACAAAGTTGGAATCTTGCTAGAAGCACAAAATTGTTGGTGAAGTAAATGTGCTAAGAGTTGTTGTAAAAACTGTACAGCTCGAGAATTAAAGCGTTGATTGAGTCCTTCTGGACTCATAGAAATACCTGTGTTAGCTTCTAATCGACTACATAGTTGTGTCAATGAAGTATTTGCTATGTTTTCGCCTAACCAAACACAAAGAGCTACTAAATCTTGCGCACGATATTTACTTTTTCTTTGAACAAATCCTATTTCTCTAGCTAATTGTTCTAGAGCACCAGGTGACATATATCGTTGTAACTTTTTAGAAAACAACTCTAATTTATCAAAAGTCGATAAGTTCATACTAAAAACGCTATCCTTTCCTATGTTTTTACAAAAAGAATAGCGTATTTTTTCATTTTAAGGAAATTTAGTTTTGTTAGCTTGATAGCGATGAGACGGTACCACAAGTTAAAGAATATGTTATTAAAAGTAAGAATTTCTTATTCATTTGAATATATCGGTAAAATATGGTAATATATCAATCTAGTTTAAAAGATGTAAGGGGGAAAAGGTATGCAAATACTATTAATTAGGCACGGGGAATCGGAAGCGGATATTTTAAACGTACATGAAGGAAGAGCAGATTTTGAATTAACGGAGATGGGTAGAAAACAAGTGAAAGGTTTAGTACATAAAGTGAAAAATGACTTTCCACCAGATTTTATATGGGCAAGTACATTAAAGAGGGCGCGAGAAACTGCTGAAACATTAGCGAAAGCAATTGGTTGTCCAGTGAAATTTGAAGAAGAATTAATGGAATTTAATAATGGTATACAGGCTGGCATGTCTTTCGAAGAAGCGAAAAAGTATCCAGAGCCAAAATTTCTTCATGATCGTTTTGAAAATGGGGAATCATTCATTGAGTTTCGAATGAGAATTGAAACGATATTTTCTAAAATTGTGACAGAAAATAAATATGAACGGATTGCAATTGTAGCTCATGGCGGGGTAATTACTAGTATATTACGTGCCTTTTTCCAAATGCCAATTAACATGGATTACTATTTTAAAGTAGGAGATACAGGGATTAGTATGATTGAACTTACGGATAAAGAAAAAGTAATTCATTTTATCAATGATACGAACCACTTAGAATGTATATAGTCGAAGATTCCATTATATAAAGTAAACGTCAAGTAACCCTAAAATATAGTACATCGTAAGTGTATTATATTTTAGGGTTACTTGACATTTGTTTCATTCATCATTTGAAGAAGATATAGTTGAAAAATCAAAAACACATTGGAAAATGGAATAACGTAGCAAATCTTTGTTAGAACTGGTAACGTAACAAAAACAACTCATTTTTTCGTTTTGGGGAAGAATGTATTTCTTAACTTGATGGCGATGGGGTGGTACCCCTAAATAATATTATTATCTAATACATAAGTATTAAAGGTTTGTTAAAATACATATTTTAATAAAGAAAAGACACCTAAGGTGCCTTCCTCTGACTTGAACCACTTTAATTTTAATAACATCATTTTACAATCACAAATATATCTTTAATCTTTCATATGATATTTTATCATTTTTTTCAGTTAAATGCATGAAACTGGTGAAAAATAGGTTACTTTTTGTAAATTCCTTTTCTCCATATCCATTCAATGGGACCATAGCGGAAATATTTACTCCAAATTTTGCTGAACATAATTTGCACAAAGACAATTAAAATCCCGAAGATACATAGTTGCCAGTAATATACCTGTGAGACATCTTTAAAGTACAACGAAAGAATGACAAGAGTTAGTATACTTTGGCTAATGTAATTCGTTAAAGCATACTTGCCTACGTTCATAAAGGGTTGCAGCCGCTCTATATATTTTTTATTCTCACAAACCCTAAGTAGAGTACAAATATAGAATATAGCTAGCGTTTTCCCTCCAAATAGAATCCATAGTTTAATATCCTGAGAGTAATAGACATCCATTTTTATAAAATAGTAGATAATAGGACAAGAGAGAAGACATGAAATGCATAACGAACTCCACTGGATAAATCTAATTTCCTTTATTAATTCCGGTACCCTTTTAAAAATATCTTTCTTACCAGCCCATAAACCGATTAAAAATAAGCCTATATATTCCGGAATTCCTATTAGTAACTGTTGGAATTCCTCGGTCATTAAAAAGAACAGACGAGCTTTTACTTGATGTGAATAATGTGTAAATAGATTTACAGTGTGATTGGTAGTGTGACCAGTAAACATATATTGATAGTAACTTGGTACTGCAGAAATAGAAGAACCTGCTTGTAAAAATAAAATAGCATGTAGTGTATAGCTAATAAGTAGGGCGATGCAGCCAAATATAAAAATAAGCTTTGTAGAACGCTTATAAAAGAACAATAGGACAAAGGCAGCTAAGGCATATGCGTGTAGAATATCTCCATACCATAGAAAGATAAAGTGGAGTAAACCAAAGAGTAGTAAGATACACAATCTACGGCTAAACAGCTTATACATTGAATAGCCTTTTACTTCAGCATTTTTTATAAAGATATAAAACCCTACTCCAAATAAGAACGCAAAAACAGTATAGAATTTTGCCTGTATAAACAAATCTATTAAAAAACGAATCCCTTTATCTGTATCGGAGTAACCGGCCTGGTTAAAGGGATCTAGTCCCGTCATAGTAGGTAGATTAGCAAATAGGATACATAGTATGGCTATACCCCTTATTATGTCTAAAGAATAAATACGGGCGTTTTGTTGCATGTAAATTCCCCTTTCTTACAAAGAAAAACGAGCACTATATTAACTAGCGTTCGAATTACGTCTCGCAAAGAATCCGTCATATGTAGCAGCTGACACTGCCCCTTCTAGGCGTTCAACTTCTTTACCTCTATTGTAAGCTACAATAACTGGAGTACCAGGAATGTCGAACTCTTGGAAGGCACTTTGATTTTCCGGCGTAGAGATATCAATGCGATAGATGGTTCTATCATGTTTATTTGACATACTATTGATATCTGGTGCAGCCTTTTTACAATAATGGCAGGTTGGTTGATAGTAATACGCAATAAATTCTTCATGGGATTGTATCTTTTGCTTTAATTCTTCTTTTGAAATATTTTTTATATTTTTTGATGCACTTTCTGCATCTACAGCAGATACAATTGTTTTTTCCGGTGTTACTATTTCTGTTTTGACTGATTCATTTTTAGTTAAAGTAAAGATCGTGATACCAATAACACATAAAGTTGTTATAACTGCTCCGATTTTGTAGATTTTTTTCATAGTAAATTCCTCCTTAAAGTAAAAAAAGGACAAACCTCGCCCGAGTTAACTGGGCGTAAGGTTTGTCCTTCACGCTACGTACAATAGAATATAAACAATGGTAATAAATTTTCTACTTATATTTTAACACAAAATCCATATAAAATACTATGCAAATGTTTAGGCGGAGAAACAAAAATCAAGAAGCCATTAACAATTTCACGTACCGCATGATTAATAAAATAGAATCCAAATAATAAATTTTATTTTATTAAATGGGGTCCCGCCAACCAAATGACATAAAACCCACGCTAATACATTTTATGGAAGGTGAAAAGCCGATTTTCCTACGTTAAGGAATTTCGGCTTTTATGCTTTATTTCGGAGTGGTCGTGATGATTCTAATGTAGTTGATTGCTTAAATTTAAATTTATATTCACCAAGGAAGGTGATATGTTCCCAGCCAAGCGGTGAAATATGATGTAACAGTTTTTCCCGCAAGACACCGTTCTCTTTTTTATCTTCTATCGCCTTGGTTAAATATACCGTATTCCATATACTAATGGTATTAATAATAATATTTAATGCACTAGCTCTTTGAAGTTGATCCTGCAGTGCACGTTCACGCAACTCTCCACGTTTTCAGAAAAAAATAGATCTAGCCAAAGAGTTCATAGCTTCACCTTTATTTAATCCACGATGAATTTTTCTCCTTAATGTTTCACTTGAGATGTAATCTAAGATGAAAATCGTTTTTTCAATCCTTCCCATCTCACGAAGTGTTGTAGCCAAACTATTTTGCCGAGCATAAGAACCAATCTTTCCCATAATAAGAGAAGCAGATACCGTACCCTTCCGAATAGAATGAGCTAATCGTAATACATCATCGTAATTTTTTTGAATAACATTTATATTGATTTGACCGCGCAATAATTTTTCTAATTGTGGAAAATCACTAGATTTTCCTATCGTGTAAAGCTTTGAGTCAGCTAAATCTCGTAAACGCGGTGCAAAATGAAAAATTGGTTAAAAGAAGGAATACTTTTGTACTTTAAAGAATTTTATACTTATCAAATATTTAATAAGTAAGGGGCTCACTGCCAGTTAATATAAGTTTTGCTACTAAAAAAAGAGGTAAATTAGAGTCGATAATGAAGAAAGAAACCAACTTTAACTCATCGTTGAAACCGAATGTACAAAGCAGAAATCTAGTTTCAGAAATTACACATTTTCCTAGTACCTACGTGATTTTTATTTTTGGTTTACTTATTTCTAGGATAGGTGATTCCCTTTATACGTTTGCGCTTCCTTGGATTGCTTATAAGTAAACTGGATCAGCAATAATTATGAGTTCGCTTTTTGCTATCTGCGTGTTACCTATTGTTTTATTTGGTCCAATCGTAGGAGTGGTAGTAGATCGCTTTGATCGGCGGAAATTAATGTGGGTTGCTGATCTAGGATGTATTATTTTAGTAGCCTTAATTCCTATCCTGTATAATTTGAGCATACTTCAACTCTGGCATCTATATGTTGTTTCTTTTATTTTAGCCGTACTATCGATGTTATTTGACGTAGCAACTATTACAGTAATTCCACAAATCGCAGGTCAATCGTTAACAAGAGCCAATTCCGCATACCAAATAGTTAACCAAATTGCTAGTTTAGCAGAACCCGCATTAGCCGGTATTATAATTGTTATAATAGGTGGGATTAATACCATCTCTTTTATAGCTACTCTAGTTGCTGTATTACTATTGCCGAAATCATAAAAGAAGAAACCTACAGATAGAGCAAAAACACTATTGCAAACTATAGGGAATGATATGAGAGAAGGGCTTAAATGGTTAATAAACGATCGTCTTAACATTGCTTTATCTCTTCAAGCAATGGTCGAAAACTTTGGTGCTAGCGCTGTATTAGGTGGGCTTATGTATTATTTACTTTCCACATTAAATCTATCTGCTGAAGAAAGTGGGATTAATTATACTTTAATTGGGTTAGGTGGTCTTTTAGGAAGTATCATTGTTATTCCACTTGAACAACGATTTCAGAGGGGAATCCTTATTCCAACCCTCCTTGCTGTGGGAGCAATTGGATTGATCTATGCAATATGGAGTGAATATTGGCTTGCGCCGGGCATTTCATTTGGTCTTGCTATGATTTGTAATATAGCCTGGAATATTATTGTAGCATCCGTCCAACAGGAAACAGTCCCCACCGATATGCAGGGAAGAGTTTTAGGGTTTTCACGTGTGCTTACTCGTTTGGCTATGCCATTAGGAGCACTAGTAGGTGGATTAATTTCCGATTTTAATCCGGTTGCAATATTTATTTTGGCATCAACTACAAAGGTCATTGAAGTTATTATCGCGCTGACTAGTCCTATTCGTAAACTATGAGCAAAAGTGTTTCTTCATTAATGACTTTCTAACTAATTAAAAACTAATAACGTGTATAATATATTTTTTCTTAATTTAATTATATAAGGATTATGTAATGTTAATTTTATATTAAAACACTTTTAATCAAAATATACACTTTTTTAAAAATTTTTGCTTTATTTAATACTATTTATTAACTTTAAAAGACCAAAGAACCTACCCACTTACCTACAATATAACCCATATAAATAAGCAGAGCTCCTGTTAAGATATAAAAACAAGATTTAAAATACATACTCTTTTCAATCGTATCACCAATTTGATGAAACATTTTTGACATAAAGAAAAAACCACCTTTTTAAAATTACTAGAGCACACAGAGATATTATCAGAAAATAACTAATTAACACAACACTTATTGGAATAATAATGTATAAAATAATAACAACGTTCACAAAAATTTAAAATTTATGAAATGAATTACTTTGCAGTTAATATTTAGAATTCAAAAGGTTTATTAGGTAAAAATACGTTATATTACAACTAATTTTTTATATGTATTAAACTTTCAAACCTGAGTGAAACCGATTTATTTAAAAAATATTTTGATTTTTACTGGATAAAAATTCCAATGGAGGCTCTAATGCAAATATATGATAAATTATATAGGATTAAACATACTTAATATAATGACCTATTAAGTAGTTACTCCAAATAGCTAATGTTGTATATAATTCACATCCCCACATAGTACTTATATACTTTTTAATAAAAAGATAATCTCTTTTAAAAAATTTCTTTTACTATTATACATTTAAGATTAAATTACCTATTGGTATCCTTTTTCTTCTCTCAACTACTCGATAGCCATTCAATAAGCAAAATTCTTATCAGTAGGGGGATAGCAAGAAGCTTTGAAACACGAAAAGACCACAAAGCTTTCTTAAGAATTTGCTTTATAGCCTTGTTGTCTTATGATTTATTAAGATAAACCTCAATTTTATTTCCTTCAGAATCCTGTTTTTAATATAACAATACCCAGTGGCTACATTCGGTATACTCGCAGGAATATTTAATACATTCCCCGCAAAATTTTCCTGAAATGATATAGTAATTTTTTTATATAAAAAAAAAGACGGTAAACCCGCCTTCTATATTTATTACCATTTAATATCAGATGATTTGTAAGCATAGTAGGCTTCTAAAGTTTTTTTGCCACTATGTAATTGTAAATCATATTCTCCAGCTCTAACTCCTTGTGAATAATTATTATTACTGTTCCATTCAAGTTCCTCACCCGGTTTAAGTTCTTTACCTTCTATATTGATTTTACTAGTTCCCTTATGTTTAAGGTTAACCGTTAAATTAGAATCACCTGTATTTTTAACATATACTTTAAGATGCCCATATCCTCCAGTAACATTGAATTTTACGTTCTCAATACCATCTTTTTCATATAGAGTATCTGATCCCATATCTTTTACCTCTGCACTAGCACCTGTAGGAAATGATAGTGCAGTAACTCCACCGACACCAAACGCTAAACCTAAAGAGAGTAATACTGGAAATAGTTTGTACTTTTTCATAAATTAATCCCCCTTATTTGCTTTATTTAATGCATCTCAAGTATAAACTGAATTACATAAAAACTTAATATTGGAATGTTGTTTTATCAATACAGTTCAGAATATTCTGTGTTATATTCCCTCTTAGGAAGAAGAACAAAGTTTGATTACCGCTTTTAAAAAGGAATATTGAAAGTAATAGTAGGCTTAATCCTTGTGTTTTACTCTTTACAAACTTGTCACAAAAATAGAAGAGAAGTATTGATATAATAAAAAAACAATTCAAATGAAGGCTTTAATTTAAGAAAAAGAATAATATTTATATAGCATACATGCAATAATGGAATGCAGTATAGATTATTATACAAGCATTTTCTTTATATATGCACACTATTTATATCATGAGTATTTCGCTCATTAGCATTACACTAAGTTAAATATATAAATAATACAATTTAATTGTAACAGTAATTTTTTTGAAATAATAGACTATTTTTGCATTTATTACATGATAACATTTAGATATAGAGTTAATAAATTGTTTTAATTCTAAAAAAACACATTTTTACAAAAAAACGGAGGTAATTTTAATGTTGAAAGAATCTTTATTAGTAAACACAAAAAATATGTCAGTAGAAGAACTTTCTTTTGATGAAACTCAAAAAATTGATGGCGGTGTAAATCCTTGGGTTGTTGCTGGAACTGTAGGTGGTGTAATTGCATTAGGAAATGAAGTGTATAAATTTGGTGGCGGAGTAGTAGATGGTTGGAAAGCTGCTGGGAAAAGAAAGAAAAAATAATTTTAAAATAGAATGGGGATACATTATGAATTTAGTAAATAATAACGTTGAAGTATTATCTGAAAAAGAATTTATGGAAATAAATGGTGGAGGTAGAGATTTATCTACAGATGTTGGTAAAGCAGTTGGATGGGGATTGAAAATATGGGATGAAATGAGTAGAAGTTCTTGGGAAACTTGTAAAAAGCGTGGAATTACATCCCGTAAAGATTGTTAATTAGTGTATTTTTTGTATTTTTATTGATAAAAAAAACTTCCTATTCAGGAAGTTTTTTTATCAATACATTATTAATTTTTACTGTATTTATCATTTAATTTATTTTTATTAGTTATAAAATAGCCTAAAATAGATCCGAAGTATAAAGTACCTCCAAAAGTTGAAAGGTTAAATTTCTTATTTACTAATAGTTCTGCTAAGAAAGTAGTTAATAGTAATATGGTTAACAATATTACTATATATTTTCTTTTGAAAAAAAAGCTTAAAACATTGTCAATTATAGGATTCATTATTTAACACCATTTCCTTTTAGATTTTATAACAAAAAAGTAACATAAAAATTCAAAAGAATCTATGTTTTTTTATATTAAAGAATAAAGTAAATAATTTTTATTTGTTTTTAAGGAATGATTTTTATTTTTAAATGAATGTTTATTATTTATAATTTTAAGGTGGAAAGTTATGAGTAAATTTCCTTTTATTATGCAACATGATTTAAAAGATTGCGGTCCAGCATGTCTTGCTATGATCTCTAGACATTATGGACTTTCTATATCTATTTCTAAAATTAGAGAAATAGCGGGTACAGATTTACAAGGTACGAATGTGCAAGGTCTTTTAGAGTCAGCTGAGAGATTAGGATTTGATACAAAGGGAGTTAGAGTAAAGGAATTAAACGCTTTATATGAATTACCTCTACCAGCTATTGCACATGTTAATATGCCAGGTGGCTTATTACATTATGTAGTTATTTATAAAATAAATAAAAAGAAAGTATATGTTTCTGATCCAGCTAAGGGTCTTGTTATTTATTCTTTAGAAGATTTCAGTAAGATTTGGACCGGGGTTTTGGTATTACTTATTCCTGGTCAAAAATTTAAAAAAGGAAAAACATCACAAGGAAATTTGGTGAGGTTTTTATCCTTGTTAAAATTACAGAAAAAATTATTATTCTCTGTGTTTTTTGCTTCGATTTTTTTTAATATATTTGGTTTATTAGGAGCATTTTATTTTAAATTTTTAATAGATGATATTGTAACTAATCAGTTACTTCAGACATTACATGTTGTGTCTATTGGGGTTATTGTACTATATGTTTTTAAAGTGTTAATTTCTTATTTTAGAACTCATTTGATTTTATATTTGAGTAGACGAATTGATGTTCAATTAATGCTTGGATATTATCGTCATGTAGTAGGATTACCTATGAATTTTTTTGAGACAAGAAAAGTAGGAGAAATTATTTCTCGTTTTATGGATGCAGGTAAGATACGTGATGCATTATCGACGATAACAGTGACATTAATGATTGATACCTTGATGGTTACACTTGGAGCGATTTTGTTATATATACATAGTCCGATTTTATTTGGGGTTACGCTTTTACTAGTTCCTTTTTATATAATTATTATTTTGTTATTCCACAAGCCATATCAAAATATTAATTATGAGGAAATGGAGAGCAATGCTAAATTAACATCTTATTTGGTAGAGTCTTTAAATGGAATTTCTACTGTGAAATCTTATAATGCTGAAAAAGAAGTGTTTTTTCAAACAGAAAGTCATTTTGTTAATTTATTAAAACATGTATTTAAAAGAGGAATGTTATCTAATTTACAAGGTTCTATTAAATTGGGGCTTGAATTAATTGGGGGTACAGTGATTCTTTGGATTGGCGCTATACAAGTTTTAGAAGGAAATATGACTATTGGTGAATTAATTACATATAATGCACTTTTAGCATATTTTTTAGATCCAATTGAGAACTTAATAGGAATTCAACCTACTATGCAGTCGGCATTAGTTGCAGGGGAAAGATTAAATGAAGTTTTTGATTTAGAGTTAGAAAAATCTGAGAAAGAATTTAATAAAGTTTCTATTAAAAAGTTATCCGGTAATATTAAATGTTCTAATGTTACATTTCGTTATGGTACTAGAAAAAATATTTTAAATGGTATTAGTTTTTCAATTGATTCTGGAAGTCAAATAGCTTTTGTTGGAGAAAGTGGTTCTGGAAAAACGACTATTTCAAAGTTATTAATGGGATTTTATGATTCGAGGGAAGGCGAAATTCATTATGATGATTATCATATCAGAGAAATTAATAAAACATCATTGAGAGATCGTATCTCATATGTTTCTCAAGAATCATTTTTCTTTAGTGGATCAATTTATGATAATTTACGATTTGGATTAGATAATAAAGTTACATTAGAAGAAATTATAAAAGTATGTAAAGATGCAGCGATTCATGATTTTATTAGTGAATTACCGTTACGCTATGATACTTTGTTAGAAGAAAATGCATCGAATTTATCAGGTGGTCAAAGACAGCGTTTAGCAATTGCAAGATCTTTATTGAAAAATCCGGATATTTTAATTTTAGATGAAGCGACAAGTAATTTAGATTCTACAACTGAGAAATTGATTACTGATATGTTAAAAGAATTAAGGCATAAAGGAATTACAGTAATTATGATTGCTCATAGATTAAGTACAATTCAACATGCAAATAAGATTTTTGTTATGGAAAAGGGAATGGTAATAGAAGAAGGTTCTCATGAAGAATTGTTATTTATTAAAGGTGAATATTATCGTCTATGGAAAAATCAAACGATTCATGCTGAACATATAGATTCACAACTTCATGTAATGCGAGGAAATCAATATGAATAAAATATATTCTTTTGATCAGTTATCAGATAGTGTTGAACTATTAGAAAAAAAACCTCCTCGTGTTATAAGTTGGTTATTAGGTTTTCTTTCTTTAATTTTTATAGTTTTTTTTATTTGGGCGTATTTTAGCAAAATAGATATTGTTAGTAAGGGTACAGCAATTGTACAAGGTAAATTTGAAGTAAGTGTAATGCGAAATCAATCGGCTGGTATTGTTGAAACGGTTCTAGTTCGTTCTGGTGATGAAGTAAAAAAAGGAGACACTTTAGTTCAATTAAAAAACAGAGAATTGGAATACAAACAGAATCAATTTGATCAAGTTGTTAAAAATTTAGAACAACAAAAAAAGATGTTGGAAGAATTAAAGAGAAGTATTCAATTAAAAAAACCTATATTTTCTAATGAAGTAGATGAAAAGGTAAAAACTGAGTATAAAGCTTACGAAGAGGGTTATCAGTCTTTACAAAATGAAAAAGAGAACGAGATAAAAACATTGGATCATAGTAAAATTTCTAATGAGCAAGATGATGTTTTACAAGGATTAATTTTTGAAAAAGAAAATAATCAGAGAGAAATTGAATCTTTGATTAGACAAAAAGGAAAAGAGAATATTCTTAATGAAAAAAAAGAATTGTTGAATGATGAAATAGTATTACTTCAATCTCAAAAAGATAATTTAGTAAAGAGAATAGAACAGAGGTCATCATTTTTAGAAAGTGAAAGAAAGAAAGTTGAAGAAATTAAAAAAGGTAAACAGGATCAAAAAAAATATGGATTAAGTCAATATAAAGAAAATACTATTGTTTCAGTTAATCAACGTATTCAAACTTTAGAACAAAGTATTTTTGAAAAAAAACAAGAGGTTGATAGTGCTAATATTCAAGGAGAGACTATGAGTATTAAAGCTTTAAAAGATGGTATTGTACAATTACCTGTAGTTTTACAATCAGGTGATTTAGTTGATTCAGGCCAAGAAATCATTTCTATTGTTCCGAAGGAAAATGAGAAAAAGATAAAGATGTTATTGTCGGCACAAGAAATAAAAGGAGTTAAAAAGGGTGATACAGTACAATATTCTTTTCAATTAAAGAAAACAGATAAACAGGTAGGGAAAGTTACTTATGTTTCTGTAAATCCTATTTTTGATAAAACTTCAAAATCTTATATGTATGAAATAGAAGCAACGATTGAAATAGATGATTTAGGTGAATTGCATACAGGTATGATTGGAAGAGGATCTGTAATTGTAGGTGAAGAACGAGCTTGGAAATTTATATTAAAAAAATTTGATTTTATTTCTAATTAGTTAAAAATAAAATTAGTAATTTATGATAAAAATTTGTATGAATTATATGGATACAAACTGTAAAACGGAAAAAACATAATTGGAGGTTTTTATTTATTATTGTAGGTAATTATCGTTATAAAACGAATAGGAAATTACAAGACATAGGGTAATAAAATATCTTTAAAAAATAAACATACTAGAGCGCGCCCACCTCGCTAACAAGCTAACAAAATAATATCCCTTTAAGTTAAAAATACGCTATTCTTTCTGTATAGTTATAGGAAAGGATGGCGTATTTTTTGCTTTATGGATAATAAAAAATTAAATTGATAGGGATTTGTTTTGACTCCCAGTACACCAATTAATCAAAAATAAAATAATTCTTCAAATTTTTTATCTAGTGCTATACAAAGTACTAATGCTAACTTTGCAGTTGGACAAAATTGTCCTGTTTCAATAGAACTAATTGTTTGCCTAGATACTCCTACCATTTCAGCTAATTCACCCTGTGATATTTTTTTCTCAGCTCTTGCTACTTTCAAACGATTTTGCAGTACTAATTCATCTTTCAATTATCATCCCTCCAGAAAGAAAGCTATGGCACTTGCAATTGTACTCATTATTGCTAGGATGCTTGCAATAAGAAATTTTTGTGCTTTCAATTTTTTAAACTTATAAAAACTTGTACTAGCTATATAACCAGAAAAAATTGAAATTAATTCGTAACTTTTAATACCATGCATCAATTTCCAAGAACCAAAAAATAGGACTAAAACAAGCACAGCTATTAAACCGTAACTAGATGAATCTAATTCTATAAGTTCTTTACGTTCATCTCTCCCCATTTTTTTGTATTTTCTTAATATCTCTTCTTTTTGCATTATTAGTAACCACCCCTTATTAATTATATTTTTATTGTACAGTTTTATTATCATTATGACAAGTTAACTTGTCATAATGATAATAAAACTTGTCTTCGAGGTGCATAGTAATACAATTTGTATAGATATAAAATTTTCATTCTGGGGGTAATTAAGAATCTTAGCTTGATAGCGATGTGGTGCTACCCCATCGCTATCAAGCTAAGATTATGCAAAGTCAATTTTAGGCGAGATTGTTTCTTTTTTCTAAAGGGCAAGTGTAGGTGATTAAAAGATTTGCATACGAAATAACCCCTAACGGGTTTCATTTTTTGAATTAAGCGGCTTGATTATCAGACATGGTACAATTGTAAACAACACCTAATATATCAAAGACCGTTTTTTTCTCATATCGATGAGATTTCCGCCCGTTTTGCTGTAGGAGATTGAACAGGCGAAGTAACACCTTTGATAGCTCTTGGGTGTTTTTTTGTATAGTTTGGAATAAAAGAAGAAAATAGTCTTTGATCATATATATGGCTTTATACTCACTAAGCTCTCGTTTTTTCTTCATTAGGAGCAATTGTCGCATTTGAAACATGATAGAAGAACAGAGTAGAATGGCAATCAATTGACCATATAAATGGCACTCCAATCGTTCTGGTTTTATCTTTTTACAATGATGAATTTGAAAGAATGACTTCCACGTTTTAAATAAAATTTCGATTTGCCAACGTAAAGAATACCAATCATGTACTTGTCCCGTCGGGACAATATCTGTTGAGGTGTTTGTCATATATACATTGAGACCACTGAGTCGTTTACTACGAGGAGAATACTCCATTCCTATCTTTTTTTCTCTTACAGCTTGATCTTGTAATCGTTTTTGTTGCTGTTGTTTTGTTAATCGATGAACAATTACACGAGCTGACACTTTATCAATCATTCCTACATAAGCATCAGCTATTTCACATGTTTGTCTTGGTTGAAGGGAGTTCATTAACGTCTCCATATCTATCTGTATATACTCTGTACCTTTCTTAATTCTTCCATCTTGAAAATAATCAGGGGTAGGATTTTTTTGATAAATACGTGTATTCGACTTGATACGAGAGATATAGTAGGCCTCTTTATCTTGTATATATTGAAGGTCTTTTAAATGAAAATAACCTAAATCTCGGATACATAAATCATTCGCTGTCACAGTTGGAGCACACAGAGAGCCGTAAGTGCGATCACTGGACCTGTATGAATATGAAGGAACTGTCCACTTAACAAATCATACTCAAGTTGAATTTTTATCCCAGCTGTATGGCTGCTTTATTAAATCGTTGGTTCAGTCCCTCGGGACTGATGAGCACTTCTGTCGAGGCTTCTAAACAGCTAGATAACTGAGTTAAAGACGTCGTAGCGATATTTTGGTTCATCCATACACATAAAGCGACTAAATCTTTTGCTTGGTACTTACTGGTTCGTTGTACGAAACCAACATCTCGAGCAAGATTCCGTAAGGTATTTGGAGATAAAAAACGTTGAATCTCTTGAGCAAATAGTTGTAATTCATCAGACACAGAAACAGACATAAAAAACGCCATCCTTTCCTATAATTCTACAGAAAGAATAGCGTTTTTTTCTTTTTATGGATACATTTTTTTAGCCCAATAGCGATGTGGTGTTACCTCAAATATAATTATTTTATTTGAAGGTCTCTTTTAAAATTTTTATCAAATCTTTTCATAGGTTGATATACAAGGACGTGTAATGATAAACCTATCACGGCAGTAATGTTCAAAATAATACTTATAATCATTAAAGACCATTCTATAACTGGAGAAAAGTATCCGTTCGTGCTTAATGTAGAAGAACTGATACCTAGTAGTAAAATCACTATTAGTAAAGGTAAGTTTTTAACCAATTTGAATCCCCCTTTTAAATATAATATCTTTATATCATTATATCACGCTAGATTATGTAATTAATATAAGATAGTTATCTATGAGAATTTAACGTATTTTCTCTTTTTTGGGGTGACCTACTTCTTTAGCTTGATAGCGATGTGGCGGTAGCCCATAAAGAAAAGACCCCCTTATAAGAGTATCTTTTCCGATAGTTTTTTAGCAGAAGCAAGAAGCTATAATCTTAGCTACATATGCAGATCAACATACGCAGTTAAATTTTGCAGGTTTATCATTCTTAGTTATGATTATCCCTGCTTATATCCATGGTACAGAATCGCTGGTAAGTCCTATGTGGTTAGTCATTAGCTTCCTCTTAGTAGTAATCGGGGAACTTTGCTTATCACCAGTAGGTTTATCCATTACAACAAAATTAGCACCAGCTGCTTTCTCTGCTCAAACAATGAGCTTATGGTTCTTAACTAGTGCTGCTGCACAAGCAATAAATGCTCAACTTGTTCGTTTATATAAGCCAGAAACCGAGATTATTTATTTTGGTGTAATTGGAGGATTATCGATCCTATTAAGTGTCGTGCTATATTTTATCAGACCTAAAATCAAAGAACTTATGAAAGGTATCAACTAAAAAAGATGTGCCACAAGAGTGTTGTATAAAACTCTTGTGTGCACACCTTTTTTAGTATTTGATAGCACCATTCCCTAAAAATTTACCTTTATAAACAATAAAATTAAAGTTAGGGCATGTATGAAACATTTAAGTAATAATCGTTCTATTTTTATATAAAATTATTATACTTATAAGCTTGCGAAATATACTTTTAAATAATGCGTCTGTTCGTTCATTACAAATTATATAAATGTATATAAATTGTAAGTCATATGTCCAATTATTCCTGGAATTATTGAGTTAGTTTTCTTATAGAGTAAACCATAAATTATACCCATTAGAGTTGTAAAAATAATGAATACAAAATCATAGTTATGAGCTAAACCAAATAATAAACTGGATATTATCAACCCAGCAAAAAAAGAATACTTGATTTCTAAAAATCTGAGAATAATTCCACGATATAGAAGTTCTTCTAAAAGAGGTCCGATTAATACATGTGTTGATATAGCAATTATGTATATGCTAAAAGATTGTTCGGATAATGTGTCTATGCCTAGATTTGTTGCTTGTATATTTGCTGAATCACTCGAGATGAGACTTGTTGTTGTACCGAATAAAACAACAAATATATTTGCAATCAATATAGATACATATGTCCTACCGCGATTTAATGATTTAATATTAAGTGTAGATAATATTAGATTATAAAAAAAATCTCGTGTGAAAATGTAATAAATGGAAAACGAAAGTATAGAAAGGGTTAATGAAAAAATTTTCGTTATTTCTAAACTGTCATTATTATCAAAAAAATGTTCAGTAAAATGTAATGAGAATACTATTTTTAATAATAATCCAAAAAGAAATGGTGCAAACATCGATATTAGTAGCGTTCCTAAAATAAATTGTTTCAATGAAGTCAGATTTTGATTGTGTAAATTAGTCATAGATGTTGAGTCCTTTATATCTATTTTTTTAGGTTTTAAGAAATTTTATGAACAAAAAAATTATGTTATGAATGTTCATTTTGAATTTTAAGTTATAGTTTTATTATAACTTAAGGTTTTTAAAAATAAAAAAATTTAATATTATATTGTATTAAAATTTCCTTCCAGGTGCACCGTGTTTATATTGACTGATAAAATAGCTTCTTTAAAAGCGCAAACAAATAGTATTGAAAAGCTTATTAAACAGCGAAAAGAAACTTTAGAATATGAAAGAAAAAAAGTGGATGTTACAAAAAAAGGAAAGGAAGAGAAAAAAAAGAATGCTTTAAATCGCTATAAAGAAGATGCTGTTATTTCCATAAATCAGCGCATTCAATCTTTAGAACAAGAGGTGTTCATTAACAAACAAATGAAAACATTGCCGTTGTAGGGAACAAAATAAAGTTTCCGAAACTAGGCCTTGTTCGATTTGCCAAAAGTCGTGAAGTAGAGGGACGTATTGTAAATGCGACTGTCCTTCTTGTCGTACACACCATGATAGGGATATTAACGCAAGTATTAATATAAAGAATGAAGCAATAAGGCTTCTAACCGCAAGGACTGTGGGGGTAGTTCAATTCTTTACTTATTCTCACTTATCTCTTTATTCACCATTTCTAACAGCTGCATTGGAATGTTAAAATGATTTTGTGCGAGATGAAGTTCGGTTAGCTTTTCTTCCTCATTTGATTTTAATTCGCGTACTTCGTGATGAAGAGCTTCCATTTTCAAATCTAATTCGGTCGCAACTGTAGCGGCTTCTTTTAATTCTGAGGTGAGTCTTTCAGGAACTGTATTGTTATATTTATAGTAGATTTTGTGTTCCAAACTTGCCCAAAAGTCCATGGCAATCGTCCTAATCTGTATCTCTACATAAACTCTTTCTTCTCTGTCTGACATATATACTGGTACTTTCACGATTAAGTGTAGGCTTTGATAACCGTTTGATTTTGGCTCTTTTATATAATCCTTACATTCAATAACCTCAATATCCTTTTGATTGCAAAGCATCTCACTCAGACGGTAAATATCCGATCTAAATGAACAAGTAATTCGAATACCTGCAATATCTTTCACTTGATCCTTTATTGCTAGAAAAGATAACTCGATGTTTTTTCTTAATACTTTATTAAAAATACCTTCGGGAGATTTTAAGCGTGAAGTTGTATGTTCGATTGGATTGTAATCGTGAATATGCTGAAACTCCTCTTTTAAAATATTTATTTTCGTATTCATTTCATCCAAAGCAAATTTATAGGCCAGCATAAATCTTCTCAATTTCGCTTTTATTGCATTCAATTTATTTATCTGGATAGATTTATTCATAGTTATATTCATTCCTTTCGTTCACGGCACAAAATGGAAGGGGATTCATTCGCATTGTGCTTTTTTTTATATTCCTAAATTACAGACATATCAGAAAACTACAAATCATGTGGAGGTGAGTGATCACCCTATTGCAGGATGATCATATAGTTATAAGAGTAGATTACTTTCCTAAGTACAAATAAATCGCTTAGAGCACTGCAGATTTATCTTTAATAAAACAACTCGTTTGTAGTTGGGCAATCAGCCTCTGCTGACTATCTCAGTACATCTTACAAAGGATCTCGGTATGGCTTTAAAAAGGAAACTTCCTGAACTGAAACCTTTGATTGAGGGGCACCTAGCTTTGTATAAAAAATCCACCGCGCATCTAGTAAAACGTGAAATCATAATAAAACAAGTAGCTAAAGATTTTAGACTTTCTCCACTCTTTCGTAACTTGAAGCTTACATACTAACAATTATCTTTATCTCAAATACGTGAGATTATGCTATTAATGGAGTAAAGTCGAGATACGTGTAAAAACTATTCATTCCTGTTCGGTAATCATAGCAAAGATTTGAATGGGCCAATTTTGGGGGCTGTGTAGCGATGGAAGCAAATCCCGCAATGAGCATTTTAAACGGACTATAATAAAAAGCGGACATTTAGTTGGTTGTATCTAAATAAAAAAGGTCATCAAGAATAAAAAAACACTAATCTTACATAAGATTAGTGTTTTTTTATTGTATTTTCCTCTTTTTTTGGGGGATGAGTGCCGGCTAATCTTGTGGGGGTAAAACGCCACGGATTTAACGTAACTTTATATAGTGTAAATGTTTCTTATTCGATAAATCCAGGCAATTGTACCTTCCAGATTTATGTAATGGTTTTTAAATCCACACCAATTCAAACTTCTTTATTACTTGATTTAAAAAGTATATACAACTTCTTGGCAAGAAATTGTGGTGTATACGGCATGTCCCTATGTAACCACTTTACAATTGTTCCAATTAAAGCTGAAGAACCGTACCAAATAACAATATCTTTTGGAATGTCTTTAGTAACGAGAAAGGGGTGACTTTCTGTTCTCTCTGTTATTTTGTCTGAAAGTGTATTTAACAAACGTTCTGTAAAAATCGGTGTTCGCCTAGAACCAAGAACTACTTTATAGAATTTAGCATTGTCAGCAATGTACTCAAGTAGGTCTACGAGTTTTAACCATTCTATATCCTCAGAGGAATCTGAGAGGTTTTCCGTGCTAATCAATACCTTCTCAATATCCTCGACCATTTCCTGTGCCATTTTCTCCAACATGTCATGAATATCGCGATAATGGAGATAGAACGTAACACGATTAATTGTCGCACGTTCTGCAATTTTATTAACTGTTATTTTGCTAATTTCCATCTCTTGTAGAAGATCTATTAAAGCCTCTTTTATTAACTGGCGTGTACGAATGATTCGAGGGTCTACACGGGACTTTGGATGGTTTGTCATATCTAATCACCTTTCCTATTAATTAGAAATTTACAATATTCTAAGTTCTGTCTATTATCTTAGACTTTATTAACAGAAAGCATAAGAAGTGATAACTAATAGACATTTATTAAGAAATTGTCTGTTGTCATAATAATCTATAATAATGTAATTTATATAGTGTAAATTATTCAACACTTTGTAAAAAAAGTCTATGTTAAAATTAGAAAGGATATGAAAAAATTGCATAATCAGACTAAAACAGTCCCAAATTCGATAAAAAAAGGACCTATTATGTTCATTATGATTTTAGGTGCTTTTCTTGCAACCTTAAACCAAACACTCATGAGTGTCGCTACTCCTGAACTTATGGTTGAATTTAAGATTTCGGCTACAACAGCCCAGTGGTTAACAACCGGTTACATGCTAGTAAACGGCGTCTTGATTCCTATTACCGCTTATTTAATGCAACGGTTTACCACACGTGAACTCTTTCAAACTTCGATGTTTATATTTCTAGCTGGAACCATTGTTTCAGCTGTAGCAACAGGATTTCCTGTCTTGTTAACTGGACGTATGATTCAGGCAGCCGGTGCAGGAATCATTATGCCATTGCTTACGCATGTTATTTTGACCATCTTCCCTCGCGAAAAGAGAGGAGCAGCTATGGGAATGGTGGGACTTGCCGTCATTTTTGCGCCAGCAATTGGTCCTACAATTGCCGGGTACATTATTGATAACTATAAATGGGAAACGATGTTTTACGGAATGATTCCATTTGCTATCCTTGTTATTGTACTCGGATTCATTTATCTCCGAAATGTATCCGACCGAATTAAGACAAAACTTAATATCCTAAGTGTTATTCTCTCTACCATTGGTTTCGGTGCATTAATTTATGGTTTCAGCCAGGCCGGAAGCCTTGGCTGGTCAGATATAGAGGTAGCAGGTACGATTACTGTTGGTATTTTAGCCCTTGTCCTCTTTTCATGGAAGGAATTAAGATCACAAAATCCATTGCTTGACTTACGTGTATTTAAATATAATATGTTTTCTTTAACAACAATCATTAATATCGCAATTACTATGGTTATGTATGCAGATATGATGTTACTTCCGTTATATCTCCAAAATATGCGTGGTTTCACAGCCATTGAGTCGGGTCTTCTGCTTCTTCCAGGTGCGCTGGTCATGGGATTCCTTATGCCGGTTACCGGTAAGCTATTCGATCGCTTTGGTGCGAAATGGTTAGCTATTACTGGAATGACAATTACCATTATTACAACAATGGGTTTTATCAACTTGACGGAGTCCACTAGTTATATCTATTTGATTCTCATGTCAACAGGGCGTCGCATTGGTATGGCCTTAATGATGATGCCGATTCAGACTGCTGGTCTAAATCAATTGCCACAACGGTTAAATGCACATGGAACAGCAATAAGTAATACGATTCGTCAAGTTGCCGGTGCTGTCGGTACTTCGCTTCTCGTGACAGTGATGACGAGCCGTACGAAATCACATCTGCAGGATATGGTTCCTACCGCAGCAGCTAAAGGAATGAATCAAAAAGAGCTTGTTACAGAAGCCTCTATACAAGGGATTAATGACGCTTACCTTGTCATCATTGGAATTGGTATCATCGGATTAATACTTTCCTTCTTTATAAAGAAAGTTAAACAAGCTTCTGAATTAGAATCTAATATTTCCGCAGAGATGGTAACTACAGAGAAATTAAAAATAAATTAAAACCATTTGAATCTTCGAATCAAAAAAAAGAAATTTATACCAACGGTTAGTCATCTTATTTGGAGTAAATCGCTTCTATCTTATGCTGGCTAAGAATGAGATGTACTCCAAATATGACTATTTATAGATTGATTTATACAATTTGTATTTTTAAGGAGGAATATCAGTGAAAAAAGAGGTAATTGCAATTCAAGAAATCCCTAATTTCCAGACACGTACTGAAGAATTTTTCCCTTTAAAGTGGTATAAAGAAATGCTTTACAATCATTCTGTTTATTTTCACGAGGAAACGAATACATGGAATGTGTTTAAGTATGAAGATGTTAAGCAGGTATTAACCAATTATGAATTCTTTTCAAGTCAAGGGCCTAGAAGCGGTATTTTTGTCGGTGATAATAAAAATCAAAAAGACACTTCACCTATAACAATGATTACGTTCCTTGATCCTCCTGACCATCGAAAAGTACGATCTTTATTGGCAGCAGCTTTCACGCCCCGCAGTTTAAAAGAGTGGGAACCCCGTATTCAACAAATTGCAACGGAGCTTGTAGAAAACATACAAGAACATTCTACGATTAATATTGTGGACGCTTTGGCATCCCCTTTACCTGCTCTAGTAATAGGCGATTTATTTGGCGTACCTGCACAAGGTCAAGGTCAGTTTAAAAATTGGGTTGATATTTTGTTCCAACCATACAACAAAGAACGGTTAGAAGCCCTTGAACAACAAAAACAAAAGGCAGCGAAAGAATATTATGAATATCTTTATCCTATTGTAGTTCACAAGCGTTCGAACCTTTGTGATGATATTATCTCTGATTTGATTCGAGCTGAAGTAGATGGGGAAAAACTTACGGATAATGAGATTGTACAAACAACTATGTTACTCTTAGGGGCAGGTATTGAAACAACTAGTCACGCAATAGCCAATACATTCTATTCATTGCTTTATGATGACAAGTCATTATATGAAAAACTAAGAAAGGATATAGGTCTAGTCCCTAAAGCCGTTGAAGAAATGCTTCGATATCGCTTTCATATTTCAAAAAGGGATCGTACGGTCAAAAAAGATAATAATCTATTAGGGATTGAGTTAAAAAAAGGTGACGTAGTCATTGCTTGGATGAGTGCATCCAATATGGATGAAAACATGTATAGCGATCCTTTTTCTATAGATATTCATCGCTCAAATAATAAAAAGCACTTAACTTTCGGAAGTGGTCCACATTTTTGTTTAGGTGCACCCCTTGCACGATTAGAAATGAAAATTGTATTAGAGGTATTCTTACAAAGGTTTTCTTGTATCGAACCAGTTGAAGGATTTGAATTAGAAAAAAACCTAACTGCTTCTGCTACGGGACAGTCCTTGACTTATCTACCAATGAAAGTTAATGGGATTCACTCTTACTATTGATTAAAGGCACGAAATATAAAAGAAGAGACACTGTATAGTGTCTCTTCTTTTATGTTGATATAGCTCTAAAGAAAATGTAGTGATTAATCAAAGATTGTTGGATGCTTCTTGGTTAATTTTATTATAACATTAATCTGATTGTTTATATATAAAGATTTACATTTGTTTTTTCGAATGATACTTTTTTGTTTTATGCACAACAAGAATATTGAAAAAGGGCTGATAAGAATATCAAACCCTATTTAATATGTATAATTATTTCACTGCCTCTTTTAATTCTTTTCCAGCCTTAAAAGCAGGTATGTTTAGAAACAAAAAAAGACACTCTCAAGAGTGTCTTTTTTTATCAACCAGCCGTCGTAACTACCACCATAGACCATATGAATCCCTTTTTTGAATAATAGGAGAAAAAATAGAGGTCGCACATGTAAGTGTACGTTAATGAATACACCTTACTGTATGTTTTTACGGATTAAATGAGCAGGTCCTTTTGAAAATAAAGAAAAGACATCCTTGTCTTCCTGCCACTATTAACAAATTACATATTTTTTCGAAAAACAATTAATTTAACTATAACAATAATAAGATTATTTAATATAATGTATTAATCCTAACAGAAGGGAGGAATAACCATGCAATTAGTTTGTTTCCAAGTAGTAAGTGGACAATACTTCTTAGTTGTAGAAGGTATCCAAATTCCTGTACCAATTCCAACGTTTGCTGCAGCTCTATTAATTGGTTTAGGAGTAATCCCGCTTTGTTCATAGTTTAAGGAGTTTCAAACAGTTCCACCTTTTAATCGGTAAACCCCTAAGTGTATGAATGCTTGGGGGTTTTTTATAATAAAAAAAGACACCTTAAGGTGCCTTCCTCCGACTTGAACCACGTTCATTTAGTATAAACTTATCCGTATTATCCCTTTGTTATACGTGTAAACACATACTATAAAACAGAATCATCTATATACATTAGATTGTTAGTTTACAAAATACAAGAGATTTGAGATCAGTATTAGAGTAACGCCACATCTTCTGTAATGATTGATATGTTACGCCTTTCAAAAGAATCTGCTTTATAGAATGTATCCACAATTTATATTTTACTACATGTAATATTTATTTGGTGTATTTTATACGACTATGTATAATTGCATAAAGTTTTGAAAAAATGAGAGTATAATTTGGTATTGTGTCATAAAGATAAGGCCCGCCTATAATCGTAGGTGAGCCTTATCTTTATGACTATCTCATTGCACAAAAGGGAATTTATATTAACATAATAGCATATTCTTGGTGTTCTTATATTGAGAAAAAAGAAAAGACACCCAAAGGTGCCTTTTCCAATAGTATTTTAGCAGAAACAAGAAGCCCCAATGATGATTAATAAAATAAATAATACAACTAATAAAGCGAAGCCTCCAGCAAAACCGCCACCGCCGCAACTACCGCAGCTACCACCGTAACTCATATTAATCTCTCCTTTTAGTAAGAGGCGAAAAAAATGAAGTCACTCATGTATTTTAATGGATTCTCTTTATCTTATGTTTTTAAGAGTTAATTGAGCAGGTCCTTTTAGGTAGATAAGATTTAGTTTTCCAATCTAAAGAAATTTTGTATCAACTCTTTGTGAATATATCATAATATCTGATTGATTTATTATGCATTATTACATATTTTTTTACCCTCCTCTATTTTTAGTTTGATAAAATATAATCCTAATATTACCAAAATTTAAATAAATATTTCTACATATTCAAAATATTTACATAATTAACAAAGATGATACAGTTAAGTTGTAAGCTATAAAAACTATTAAAGGGGGATTTATTATGTTCAAGAAATTAGTAGTAGGAGTATTAGCAACTGGTATTGCATTAACAGGAGGAATTGGGGCAGCTTCAGCTGATACGCAAAAAGCTGTGAGCTCTCCGAAGCAAGCAACATGTTCAATTCCTTATGAGTATTCTAATGGTAAATTCAAAAGAACTCTTTATTACTCAAATGGAGTATATGCTAATAGTTTTAATGAAAATGTTTGTGGCGGGACGATTACGTGGTATTTAAAACATGTTCAAAATGGAGTTGCTTTTTACGAAGGTAATTTAAAATAGTAGATTTTTTGAACCTCATTTATTGAGGTTCTTTTATTTTTGGTTTTCAAATTGATTCTCCATAAAAAAAGAATTCAGTAAAACTCTGAATTCTTCTACATGTATTTTTATTTTTTAATCCATTTAGAAATAATAGGATAATGAAAGTCTTTTTCTTGTAGCACATATAAAATTCCTTTTATAGGTCCGAAAATTAACAAAAGAAGCAGTATTAGATATAAGGGAGCTATTCCGAAAATAATCAAAGCGTTGTTTGAAGCAAAGTCTAAATTAGATAAAGCTAACATTAAGATTCTTATTACGAAAAGATTCCAAACCATTGTAATTATCCAAATGAATAGTTGGTAAAAAACAGCTTCAAGAATATTTTTTCGAATGTCTTGTGATTTGCATAGGAAATAAAAAATCAATGGTATATAAAAAATTGTGACACTAAAGAAAATAAGAATAAAAACAGACAATACGGTAAGAAAATGCATAATTAATTTTATGTTTTTTTCTTGAGTTAGGATCATTAAGGTCCTCCTATATGTATGAGATTTGTTGTGCCTATTAAAATATGTGTCGTAGATAATTATAACATAAGAATTAATTGTAATAGGATACTGCATCGAAAGGGACACATATTAAATTAAACAAAAGCGTTATTTGAAAACAAGAATCCCTAGAGTTAGGGCTCTAGGGATTCTTGTTTTGGTATTCTCACATGGTTCTTCAAAAAGAATAGAACATACTGAAGATAACATGTAAATGTTTCATAAATGTATCAAAAAAGTGAACAAAATTGCGATTGCAGAAGAAGCAGAAATGAAGTTTCTAATACGTAAGTACGTGAAAGGTATTATTTTCAGTGGATAAAATGTGTATGGGGCACCTAATCATTATTTTATCGGAGGAAAAGAGTATGTTATGAACTTGGTTGAATAAAAAATGAAAATTTTATTTTTAGAGTGAAACTAAACAAAAACGCTATGTTATTAGAAGAGGGGAATGAAAGATGGACAAGAAAAAACGGATTGAAATTGTAAATAAACTTATCAATTACTTAGCGAATTATGAGAAAGATTTCTTTCAAACTAAAAATAAAATAGATCATTTTCATCATGATGGTAGAAATCTATGGTTCGTTGATGGATGTACAAATGTTGAGATGCGTATAATACGAAATTCATATAAGAATAAAAAGCAATGTCAGTACTTCTCGAGAGGTGGGACAATGTGGGGATTAGTTAGAGATTTCACGGATTTTATATTTGGTAATGATAATTCGGATGGCATAAATGGTTATGACGGATTGTACTGTACACATTGGGGATGGCCAGAGGAAGAATTGAAAAAGATGCGTGATTATGCAAGGGAAATTGGTTAATTAAAATCTTAATAAAAACGTTATTTTAATTGAAAGAGCATCCAACCTTTATTTAAAGGCTCTTTGATTTTAACTTCAGATGTGTCTCTAATTGAATAGTTATCACGAAAATTTACAACAGCAGAAACTTTTTGCTTTTTATTATCTGCCACATGTCCGTATAGGTGGATTTCATGTGTTCTATATTCTTCTGAAGGCTCAATTTTTTTAATTATAATATCAAGATCCTTTTCTTTTTTAAAGTAACCGATAGTTACTAGTTCAGTAGTTTTACTTACTTCCGGCCATTCTTCACTGTATTCTTTTGGAACGAATTGAGATGAAACAAAGTGTATAAATAAAATAGGGATAGTAATAAAAGCTATACATACAATGCCATAACGCATTAAGGAATTTCTCATAAAATGTCACCTACTAATGATTTTTTGTTTAATTAAGTTAACAATCTATAGGTTAAACCAATATTATTCAAGTAACCATGCATTTAGGTGACACCAACCTTACAAATTTGTAAGTTTTATTAAAAAAATAGCTTAATAGAAAGTCGAATAAAATAGTTGTTTAAAACTGGTCATGAAAAAGAGCACTATCGAAAGTGCTCTTAGAAAATCTAGTTTATATTCTGTTTTGAGCTACGATTTTAATATTCTCTGGTGGAATGATATCTTGAATTTTTTCTTTTAAATCTACGTGGACCATTTCTTCAAGATGCTCAAGTGAAACTTCATAGTTTATGCATTCCGCAGTTGCGATGTTTAATAAAGAATAATTTTCCTTCTTTTTAACAACAAGATATTGTGATTGATCTGTAATTACAATACATCCTTGTTGAATGCCTAATTTACGATTATCTTCAAAAGTCATAAATATATCTCCTAACACTTTTCTGATAGGAATTGTACTACAGAAAAATGTTAGTGTCTAGTTAGTCTTATGTAAGAAATACAGTCAAACAAAAGCGTAATTTAATAGAATTTTGATAAAAAGCGATTATCATTAAATCGCGCAATGATAATCGCTTATGTACTGATAAGCTATTCAGTTATTTGAAATATAGTTTCATCAGGTTTGGAGAATCCATACAATTTTCTTGCGAACTTTAAAATACCTTCTTCACTCTCTGTTAAAGTTTTAATATCGTTTTCAAAATAGCGTCCTATAAGTTCTACTTCAGATAATCTTTTCTTTTCTTTATTAAGTGTAATTTGTTTTTCTTGAATCATTTGTTCTTGCTTATAAATGCAGATTTGAATGGAAATAACCATAGGTAGCATAAAAGCAAGTGCTAAGAAAAGACGACGTCTTAGCTTTTTATTCGTTTGTTGCTTCTTATTAGGATTAATTTGTTGTTTTGAGATTGATTGTTGAGGGGGTAAATTTGGGACAATCCCCATATTAATGCCTCCATTACTTATGTATAGAATTTAAATTGCTAAAAGTATTATATATGCAAAATAGATAATTTTGAACCTATTTGGATAAAGAAAGGTTTTATGAAATTTAAATAAAATAGTTATTTGAAAAAAGACCTCTTACGGAAAGATAAGAGGTCATCAAAAAGATGTTGTATTTGAAACACGTGATGTTTCACAAAGTAATCATAACGTTCATTAATATATTACGTATATATAATATTGAGAACGAAATGAATAAAAGTATATAAAATCCTTATATAAAATTAAAAAAGCCCTAGAGGACTAGGACTAAGATTGAAGTATCATCTTTAAAGTGAAAGTAAAAAGAATGATATGAGGTTAGTTTAACATAAATCTTTAAATTAGGAAATAACGATATTAATAGGATAGTTAATTTAAATAAAAAAGAGCCCTGCATAAGGGATGCAGAGCTTCATAAGGTAGAGTTATGTCGTACTCACAAGGGATTTTAACATGAATGTTGTGGTAAACATACTGGTAAATGTATCTAATTTATTTAGAGCTGCTATTTTATAAAAAAAGAGAAGCCTTTAATCAGGTCGCTCCTCTTAATGCCAATATACAATAACTCTTCCATTATAATGTATGGGCGTAAAATATTTAATAATTATCTTTATGGTAAAAATTTCATTTTGTCATAAATAAAAAGGCAGTTGTTTCCGCAACCACCTTTTTAAAAAACAGAGCAACTTTTTCAGAAATAAGATATGAATGATTTCTGAAAAGGTTATAGGATATAATCCCATTTTTATAATTCAAGTGACGAGCTTAATTCATAAGAAAGGAATGACTATATTATATGAAAACTTATCTAAAGGGGTTACATATAAAAGAGCAGCTAGCAAAAACTAACTGCTCCATACAAGGAGATACAGAGAAAACTAAATTGATTTTGGCGTACAGCCTATCAACATTATGGACATAATATTCGGTTTTATTCGAAGGAATGTATGTTTTATAAATTAGATTATGATAGTCGATATTCTCCATATTGACCAGAAAAGAACCATGAATTCTAGTAAAATTCCAAGTGTTCTTTTCCTAGTTTTTTGAAATTCTTTTACTAAATAGCCAACAGCACAAATTGCTAGAAGAATGAAAAGAATAAGTTCTAGTGTAACTGGCATTTGATTTACTCCTAATCTCGTATTTTAATTTAGTATATAACGATTATAAGATGTTTTTGTGGTTAATGGTGAAAAATTAAACAAAACTATCTCTATATGAAAAAAGGCCCTGATGTCTCCAACAGAACCTCTTCTAAAATGGCAAAGAGTAACTCTTACCTTACTCTTTGTTTATATACTACAGAAGTGTTAATGAAAATCCAAGTCTCCTTATGTTGAGAAATAAAGAAGAATCGGTTTAAAGAATTTTATCATTGTTATAAATAAAGGAGCAGTTAGCCAAAACTAACTGCTCGGCTGGTTCTCCAAAAGGGGGAAAGGAGAAAGGTTAGGGACTTCATTAAATGAGTTATGGCCATCGCCTATCTATATTATTGACGAAATATTAAGTTTTATTCTAGCGAACCTAAAAAGAGCACCTTTAAAAAGTGCTCTTTAAGGGAAAAGTGAGATGTTAAAAAGTAAATTAGGGTTTTTTACTTCGAGATAATATATGACCATTTCATCATAATGTGACGATGAATCACAAAAGAGCAGCTAGCAAAAGCTAACTGCTCGGTTCTCCAAGGGGGAACAAGGAGAAAGTAACTTAATGGGTTGTCTACATTATTGACGGAATATTGAGTTTTATTCAGAAGAAAATTTAAAAGTTTTCGTTTGAACCTATTCTATATCCCACAAACAAAATAAGTGCTAAAAACAAAGACAATGAAAAATGCTAGTAGAATCATCGCTTTCCAATTATTTATCTTAGAGAATCTTACCAAAATAACAAAAAAAGTTCCTATTGTTAAGGATAGTAAAATAAATAAAAGAGGAAAAGATCCTGAATTTATAGGTATATTCATTTTAGGTGACCATACTTCAAGATATAAAAAGAATAAGCCGATACAAATGAGTGAAAAAATAAAGTACCGTAGAGCTATATTATGTTTCATAGGTTTCTCCTTTGTTATCGAAATATTTATATTAAATTTTAATGGGAAGTATAAGAAAAAGCTAGTGTTTATAAATTAGAATGGATTTTTTAACAAAATAATCCTTTTAATAGAAAGTGAGGAAATAACAATGGGCTTAGGAAACAGAGGAATGCATTTTGAGAATCTTATCAATTTATCGAATGAAAATGTATCAACGAAAGGGAATGGAGCTTACAAACAAGCGTGCAACTCCTGTAAAGGTTTTAAAAAGTGCTGGTGGACGAGTATTAAATGGATTCTATGAAGCTAAGAATACAGTAGACTATGGCGGCGTGTATAAAGGACGAGCAGTAGCATTTGAAGCGAAATCAACGCAAAGTCTTACACGATTCGATTTAAGTAACATTGCACAGCACCAATTAGATTAACTGGAGAAATCAGAAAAGATGGGGGCAATTTGTTTTTTCCTTATTGAGTTTAGCGTGGACAAGTCAGTATTCGTGGTACCACTATCAGTCATTCAATCTTACGTAAGAATGTCGCAATAGCCAAAAGGCTGTATTAAAAGAAATTGATGAAATTATTGATGAAATTAATGCAGAAGATTATTTTAAAAATTAAGGATCCATAACGGTTGTTTTTTTTTTGTTATATAGAAATTACACATTAAACATATTTTATAAGTCCTAGGTATAAAGATAATTGATAATCATACAATGATAGGGAAGGGTCTTTTCTAACGTGTTAGTTACCTCAAAGTATATGTATCTTTTGGCGCCTGGGCGAGGGTGCTTTTTTTATTGCACACTATGATAAGGACAAGCATATATTAAAGTGTAGGACAAGTTCACTCACGTGTATCCTATTTCAATACTCATAGAAAACCCCTTATCACATTAGGAGCACCCAGTCATTGGATGCTCTTTTAAAATTATCTTATTCATATCGAAAATGTTTTAACATACAATAAGGTGAGAGTAGGCAAAAGAGTCAACGATACTCTAATAATTCGAAAGAGCGTCCATTGCAGGCGCTCTTTTATTTTGAATAAAATGGACATTTGGTTTAAACGAGTATATAAATAGGAAGAATCTAATTATTTGATTCACATTTAAACCAAGGTGTACAAATTCGATGTGACGTGAAAAGGATTTGGTGAAACAATGGAAGGCGGATTTACAAGCTATTCAAGAAGAGAAAAGGCTGAAGAAGCAGGCTAAGAAAAAGAATAAGAAATATAGCATTCCTGGTAATACAGCTGACTTCATGAATGGCAAGAATACTTATCGTAAAGAGAACGGGGTATGGAAGCAAAGAAATAAGTAATGTGAAGATAAATAAATTTATAGCAATTATTGTAGGCGCTACCGTGATCTGGGTGGCGTCTTGTTTGTTGTTAAGGAAAGAAAACAGCCAAAGAAATGGACAAAGAATCCTTACTTTCTACAATTTTATGGAGAAATATGTAGCTGGAACAGTATTTTGATTTAAATATGATACGATAGTTATATGGTAAGAAGGATTAGAAGGGAAATATATATACATAGGGGGCATTTTTCATGTATTACTTACAAGAAGATACGTATGAACAATTAAAAGAGAAAAAAGGGGATATCACTATATTTTTAAAGAGTGGCGTTCCCATACGTGGGCAAATCCTTTCAATGGATAAATTTACTGTTCTTATGATAGTTCATGGTAAGCAACAACTAGTCTACAAACAAGCTATTTCAACAATTCTTAAGTGATTCTTGTTCTTTTTTTCAAGGGAAGAGGACCAAACACAAAAAAAGAAGATTGAGATCAATCTTCTTTAGAAAAAGGAACAGATGACAGATTACTACTCCAACTCTTAATCAATTATAAATTACCGTATAGGAATATTCAATTCGTTCTGAACTTTCTCAATATATTTGTCTTATTTTTAAATTATAATATAAGTAATTCTTTTTATAATTATATATTTGTTCTTTCCTGTTGCAGCATCCTCGTTATAGGGATGCTCTTTTTTATATTACGAATTCAAAAATAAAAAATCTAAACTTTCATGCAAGCGATCCTATTCTAATTAATTTATGTTCTTTAATTCTTCTATACATTTTTGAACAAGTGTGACTGCTTGACTCATAGTAGGACCACAGCCAAATGCTGCAGTTACACCAATGCTTTCTAGGATTTCTTGTTCAGAAGCTCCTTGATCGATACATCCCTTTGTATGATATATAATACAATACTCATCCTGAGAATAAAGACTAATACCTAATGCAATCAATTGTTTTTGCTTTTTTGCTAGTGCACCCTCTTTAAAGCACTCTTCCGTAAATGAATTAAATTGTTCAGCAAGCTTCGGCATCTTCTCAGCAAATACTCCCAAACCATATTTATACTGAAGTAGTGCATCTTCTGTTGAATTTCTACCTTTATGTTCCATTTTATATTCAACTCCATATCCATCATGTATTAAACACAGATTAGTATGGGCCTAAACAGTTTTGATTACTCATAATCAGTAAAAGAAGACAGGTTGCAAAGAAAATTGAATGATATTTTTCTTCAATTTCTATTGCTGTAATGAACCCGAAATACTTATTCATGAAAACTCCACATAATTTTACTAAAAAGAAAAATACTAATATTTGTTTCAATGCTTTACTTCAAAGCATTGAAGCAAATTTACTAACTATGATACAAGGAGGCAACACTTTGGACATTCGTGAAGGATTAATTCCAACAGCTCTAGGTACAGCAGTGACAGCTGCAGGTTATGCTCTTAAACAAACTCGTGGAACTAATAAAATGATTGCAAATACAGTATTTGGTTTTGGTTTAGCTCACGTCGTTTTAGGTGTAATTGATCTTGTTGAACATCGTCGTTAGAACGAAAGGCAAGCATTGATATATGCTTGCCTTTTTAGTAGTGCATTTATTATTCATTTTTCAAAGTATGTTTGTATGATGTAATCATTATCAATGAAATTAAATAGCTACACTACATGTAAATTAGAAAGTAAAACTTTGCGCAATGAATTTTATGAAATGAGATGGTGATAGAATGGAATTTTCTTCTGAAAGTAATACGTATCATGCTGGTGACATTGTCTATATTTTTTACAGAAATCCTCATACTCAAGACGTAGCTAATATACAAGCTGCAGCAGTTGTAAATAATCCTGAAAGGCCTAATGAATTAGCACTGTTTCTTTACGAAACGTATTATCCACTAACAAATGAGATGGCTGTATATGCTACCGAAGATGAGGCAAACCAAGCGTACACTTACTATTATGGTGATATTTCAGAGGGGATGTTGGAATGAATAAGCCATTTATGCCTAAGCTCGTATATTTTGAACCTAAAGCATTAGATTATCCTTTGGGGAAAGATCTGTTTGAGAAATTTTCAAAGATGGATGTTGAAATTCGACATACTACTTCCCATAATCAAGTAAGAGATTTGCCAGGCGATAATGATTTCCAAAAGTATCGAGTAGCAAAATCTACGCTTGTTGTTGGTGTTAGAAAAACACTGAAATTTGATACTTCCAAGCCTTCAGCAGAGTATGCAATTCCTTTTGCAACGGGATGTATGGGACATTGTCATTATTGTTATTTGCAAACAACGATGGGAAGTAAGCCTTATATACGAACGTATGTAAATGTTGAAGAAATTTTAGATGCTGCTGACAAATATATGAAGGAGCGTGCACCTGAAATAACAAGATTTGAAGCGTCGTGTACTTCAGATATTGTAGGAATCGATTATTTAACGCATACCCTAAAAAGGGCTATTGAGCATTTTGGAGAATCTGAATATGGGAAATTGAGATTTGTTACGAAATTTCACCATGTAGATCATTTACTTGATGCTAAACATAATGGAAAAACAAGATTTCGCTTTAGTGTAAACGCTGATTATGTAATTAAAAACTTTGAGCCAGGAACATCTCCCCTAGCAAAACGAATTGAGGCAGCAGGAAAAGTAGCTAGAGCAGGATATCCACTTGGTTTCATTGTAGCGCCTATATATCTTCATGAAGGCTGGCAGGATGGATACTATCATATGTTTGAACGTCTAAATGCTGAATTACCTCTTGACGCTCTGGATGATATTACATTTGAATTTATTCAACATCGTTTTACAAAGCCAGCTAAGAGAGTGATTGAAAAAAACTATCCGATGACAAAATTAGAATTAGATGAAGAGAAAAGAAGATATAAATGGGGGAAATATGGAATTGGAAAATACATTTATCAAAAAGAAGAAGAAGAGGATATAAAAAATCATCTGTATTCTTATATGAAACAGTTCTTTCCTAATGCAAAGTTAGAATATTTTACATAAAAAGAGAAGAACAATGTTTTTTTCTTCACCAATCTAAGAAATTACTCCCTCAAAAAAAGAAAAAATAGATTCTTAACCAAAAGTTCGTCTTATTATGAACCAAACCAAAAAGGTTAAACAGAAAAATTAAGCTGTTATTTGAATATGAGTCCGGTATTGTACCGGGCTTATTTCTTTCAACTTTGCTTTAATTTTATTGTGATTATAACATAATTATCTAATTCTAGTTCGAAATGTTCCATATTCTCAAATTTTTCAAGTTTATGATTTATTTGTTATACAAATTTTTAATGTAGTTGTAGAAATTTCAAAAACACATTCAAATATACTCTCTTCGAGGCCTGGAGATGTACATCCCCCCCCTAAAATCTGTTATTATATCTATGTACTGCATATAATATAAATTTATTAATATGCAGTTTAAATAATATATTTTCTATAAATGGAAGGGGATATAATATGTTAACTGAATTGCAAAAAAAATTTTTCTCAAAATTAAAAATTAAGCAAAAAGAAAATGTAGAATTTGAAGATTTGCATGCAATTCTTTTACAAATGGGGCACTTATTACCGTATGAAAACATAGACATCATGGAAGGAAACATGCAAGATTTTTCTAGGAATAATATTGAAGAAAAACTCCTTTTAAAGAATCGTGGTGGATTATGCTATGAGATTAATTCTTTATTATATTATTTTTTGTGCGATTGTGGATTTACTGTGTATCGAGTAGCTGGAACTCTATATGATTCAAAAATAAGAAAATGGAGCCCTGATGATGGACATGTACTTATCGTTTTACAGCACAAAAATGAAAACTATATAATAGATGCTGGTTTTGCAGCCTATCTTCCTTTACATCCTGTTCCTTTTGATGGTGACAGTGTAACTTCTGTGACGGGGGAATATCGTATTCGTAAAAAAAACACAGAGAAAGGGACCTATGTATTTGAAATGAAAAAAGGAGAGAATGGAGAAACTTCTCATTTTCTTGATTCAGATCTTACTGATACCTGGTCGATTGGTTACGCTTTTTATCTAGACACAATTAATGAAAAGAAAGTTAATGATATACAAAATATGGTTATAGAGCATCCAGAATCACCAGTAAATAAGGGGACTATTATTTGCAAACTAATTGAACACGGTCATATTGCACTTACTACGCAAAGTTTTACAGAAACACAACATGGAAATAAATCTAAAAGGGAAATAACAGAGAAACAATACTATCAGATACTTAAAGATAAATTTAATATTTTTTAGACAAACAATATATAGGGGTACCGCCACACATCCATCAACTTAACGTATATTTTTATACAAAATGCGGTCTTTCCACGTAGTTTTTTTATTATCTTTTATAGATGTTATAAAAGTAGACACATCAAATAAAACCCTGACGGGTTTTAAATTTTTCACTATGCTACCTGATCGGCAGAAGTGGTATACTCATACACAACACCTAAAATATCAAAGACTGTTTTTTTCTCATATCTGTGAGATTTTCGTCCGTTTCGCTGTAGGAGGTTAAACAGACGAAGGAGAATCTTTGATAATTCTTGGGTGTTTTTATGTAGTGCTTGATGAAAAAGTAAGAAATAATCTTTAATTATGTACATCGCTTTATATTCACTTAGTTCTTTCTGTTTCTTACGTAACAGGAGTTCTCTCTTTTTAAACATAGTAGAAGAACATAATAGGATACTAATGAGTTGTCCATAAAGTTGGCATTCTAATCGCTCTTGTTTAATAGATTTACAACGATGAATTTGAAACCAAGATTTCCATATTTTAAATAACAGCTCAATTTGCCAACGCAGTGAATATAAATCATAGATTTTCTCTTTCGGTACCCATTCCGTAGGAATGTTTGTCATATATACCGTAATTCCTTGTAAAAGTTTCGTACGCTCAGTATATGTAATCCCTTTTTTCTTTTCACGAATAGCTCGATCATGTAGACGTTTCTGTTTTTGCTCCTCTGTACATCTATAAACCACAATGCGAGTGGGTAGTTTGTCTTTGCTCCCTACATATACATCGTGTAATTCATACACTTGGCCAGGTTGTAATTGGTTCATGATGTCTTCCAAATGAATTTGTATATATACCGGTCTCAATTGAGCAGGTTTTGTTTTAAATACCACTGTTTCGAATTCTTTTCTATATATTTTAGTTGGTAATTTAAGATGTGATAAATAATACCCTTCCTTATCTTGGCTCGATTTAAAGTCTTGTAAACGAAAATACCCTAAGTCACGAATATATAGTTCATTCTTTTGTGTCATGTCCATTCGATTCGCCCCATATGCCTGATCACTTCGTTTTCCTGGTCCAATTTTCACATCAGAAAACTCTCCACTCAATAAGTCATACTCTAATTGAATTTTCACACCAGCTGTATGACTACAGCCTCCGGCACCAGGATAAGTAGCTGCGAATCGATCTGGAACTTGAAAGGTTGTAGAATCAAGGATGCGAATCCGCTCAAAGTAAGCAGAAAGAGAATGAGAAATTGTAGATGATCCTCCAATTTTAGCTTGTAGAAGTGTAGTAAATACATTTCGAAAGAAGGCTACAGAAGCCGAGTTAAATCGTCGATTCAGTCCCTCAGGACTTAATAAAATTCCTGTTGAAGTTTCTAATTGATTACAAAGTTGAGTAAGAGAGGTTGTAGCGATTTGTTGATTTAACCATACACACAAAGATAAAAAATGGTGCCCATGGCACTTACGTTTTCGTTTCATTCCACCTGCTTCTATAGCTAATTGATTAAGTGTAGCGGGAGACATATATCGATATAACTCTTCGGCAAATAAAGACAGCTCTTGTTTTTGATGCATATTCATAAAAAGCACGTCACCCTTTCTCATTAACATAAGAGAATAGTAACGTGCTTTTAAGTTTAAGAATAGTCTAAATCCTTAAGTTGCTGGATATGTATGGTGACCCCCCATAGCCAAAGAAGTAAGAAGATATTTAGAAGTGCAACAAATTTTGAGGAAGTGCTTGTGAACCGTATCATAAATAAATGAGGTTTTGTATGTTCGATTTTTAAATAATACCCAAGAAGGAGTGGATTGCAGTTATAGTAATACTCTATTTTTTGTATTTTCTATAATAGACAATTTTTTTAAAAAACAGAATTATCTTGACAGTTATTGAATGGATTGATAAGGTTATAAAAAAATATTTCTTATCCAGAGAGGTGGAGGGACTGGCCTTATGAAACCTCAGCAACAGGTCTGCTTAAGTAGACACTGTGCTAATTCCAGCGGGTGAAAATCCTGATAGATGAGAGCTTCCGTTTTTATTTGTCAGTAGCGCCCTCTTTTTTAGAGTGCGTTTTTGTTTTTTCTGGATAGTAACTAAAGGAGAGTAGAAATGGAGAACAAAAATGGGCAAGGATTTCAAAGGAAAATGCAAGCACGTCATTTAGTCATGCTATCACTTGGTGGCGTGATTGGAACTGGCTTATTCTTAAGCCCAGGTTACACTATTCAACAAGTTGGCCCATTTGGAACAATTCTATCCTATCTGATTGGTGCGCTAGTGGTTTATCTAGTTATGCTATGTTTAGGAGAGCTTTCCGTACATATGCCTGAAACGGGCGCATTTCATAGTTATGCAGTTAAATACATTGGACCGGGTACAGGGTATACAGTAGCCTGGTTGTACTGGTTAACTTGGACTGTTGCTTTAGGTTCTGAATTTACAGCCGCAGGATTACTTATGAAGCGATGGTTTCCATCGATTAATGTTTGGGTATGGAGTGCTCTTTTTGCCATCTTGATCTTTGTAATAAATGTCCTGACTGTTAAATTTTTCGCCGAATCCGAATTTTGGTTTTCATCGATAAAGGTTATAGCTATTGTGATTTTTATTGTTTTAGGAGTAGCGGCAATGCTAGGGTTTCTTCCGATGACTCATTCAAAAGCAGCACCATTCTTTTCTAATTATACAAGTGGAGGTTTATTTCCCCATGGTGCTACGGCCATTATAATGACCATGCTTGCGGTTAATTTTTCTTTTTCGGGAACAGAATTAATAGGCATTGCAGCTGGAGAAACAGCGAACCCGGAAAAAATGATACCGAAGGCCATTCGAACTACTCTGTGGAGATTGATCATCTTTTTTGTAGGAACGATTGTTGTTTTATCTGCGTTATTGCCTATTTCCAATGCAGGGGTATTAGAGAGCCCTTTTGTTGCAGTACTAGAACGAATTGGGGTGCCATATTCAGCTGACATAATGAATTTCGTTATCTTAACAGCCATTTTATCTGCGGCAAACTCAGGCCTTTATGCCTCTTCTAGAATGCTTTGGTCGCTTGCTAATAAGAATATGATATCCCCGATTTTTGGAAAAATGACGAAGCAAGGTGTTCCAATCAACGCCGTCATTTTCAGCATGGTGGGTGGAGCTTTGGCTTTGCTCTCAAGTATTGTGGCACCAGATACTGTCTATATCGTACTTGTTTCCATTTCCGGTCTAGCAGTAGTTGTAGTTTGGATGAGTATTAGTGCTTCCCAGTTCCTATTTCGCAGACAATTTTTGAAAGAAGGAAATTCTGAAAAGGACTTGATTTATCGCACACCACTATATCCATTAGTACCAATTGCTTCTTTTATCCTTTGTCTGGCATCGTGTATTGGAATTGCATTCGATCCAACACAGAGAATTGCCATATATTGCGGCATACCGTTTATTTTGTTTTGCTATGGAAGTTATTATCTAACAAAAAATCTAAAAAAGAAGGGCGTAGATTATGTCGAACAAAATCAACCCAATTGATGATATTTTATCCCAACATTCCATTATGCTTCTTGACGGAGCATTAGCTACAGAATTGGAGGCGCATGGATGTAATTTGGGCAATCCCCTTTGGTCGTCAAGTGTGTTACTAGAAAATCCGGAACTAATTTATCAGGTTCATTCAGACTATTTTCGTGCTGGAGCGGACTGTGCCATAACAGCAAGCTATCAAGCTACTATTAGTGGTTTTTCCACGCGTGGAATACAAGAACAGGAAGCTTTGGAATTAATTAAGAAAACGGTGTTACTTGCAAGAAGGGCAAGAGATGATTTTTGGAAGGAAAATAAGCAAACGAATAGGCCTAAACCATTGGTTGTTGCATCAGTTGGGCCGTACGGGGCTTACCTTGCAGATGGTTCAGAGTATGTAGGCAACTATGGTGTGACAGATAAAACATTAGCAGACTTTCACCGTTCGAGAATGTCTGCGTTAATCGAAGCAGGTGCAGATCTATTGGCATTTGAAACGATCCCTTCCCTGCAAGAAGCAAGAGTATTAGATACATTATTGCGTGAGTTTCCAGAAACATATGCGTGGCTTTCCTTTTCGCTAAAAAATGAGAAAGAGATTAGTGAAGGTATGAAACTCGTGGAGTGTGCACGAGCTTTTGAGAAAAGTGAACAAATTGTAGCGATAGGTATCAATTGTGCGCCAGTAACTGTTGTGACTGGTGCAATCCAAGAGTTGAGGGCAAACACCAAAAAACCGATTATTGTTTATCCAAACTCTGGTGAAACTTATAATCCAGAAACAAAAACATGGCATGATCATGAACAATGTAACGCGTTGGATATTCAATCTGAAGAATGGTACCAAGCAGGTGCACGTTTAATAGGTGGATGCTGCAGAACGACACCTTATCACATTGAGCGGATATCGAACAAGTGGCGTTCTTCCGAGTTTTTCTATTCGAACGAAGCAAAATAGTAATGTAATGGATGATAATCTATCTTTGTGTGTATTTTCATGATTTAGCTTGTTCAGGAATCTACAGTTACGTCTAGTGGCACAAAATGTCTTTTCAGAGACACAAATGTGGATGGTAGCCTCGGGAATCCAGTGGACTTTTGGGTACCTTAGGTATGGAGAGGAATCAGGGAAAATAAAAACCGCTAGTTTAATAGATATGGTAAATAACATGCTGAATTTTTTAATGAAGATGTAGTTGATCCAATTGAAGGTGAAGGGGACCATTTATTCGTAATTAAAGTTAACGAAGAGATTAATTTAGTTATTCAAAAAATAGTTCAATAACTATATGAAAATTTGTTGTGGTAAAAATCCTTGTTGTAGTAGTAAATATGGTCATATTGTTGTAAAAAAGGATAGATGTAAACAGGTATACTCTCCTATTCATCTATCCTTTCTTTTTTACCTTATAAAATGTGTGACATTATATTCAATCGTATAAATATAGGATTTCATTACTATTTCCTTGACTTTTAATAAAACGATAGTGTTTATTTGGTATGCGTATTATTAAAAGTATTCTTCTATTTTAGGAATGCTTTACCCCACAAAATGAAAGTACACTTTGTTTCCATTCTTAAGTTGATGGATGTGGGGTACCGCTACATCGCCATCAAGCTAAGATTTTAGAGCACTCCCAAATTGAACTACCCCCATTTTTACTTCGTTTAGAAGTGAAAGTGGGGGTAGTTCAATGTATCTATATGACATATTCAATGAAAATAAACAAAATCTATATCGTATAAAAATTTTATTTTATTTAGAAAATAAAATATACTAGACCATAAATCAACTTATAGAATGAGGTATAAAACATTGAATAAACGACATATGTTTATAGGTGCTGCAATGAGCAGTATTTTATTATTATCTGCATGTGGTAATTCAGATACTCTTGTTACATCTAAATCAGGAAATTTAACACAAGAAGAATTTAATAAAAAGTTAAAAGAGACAGCAGGAAAACCTGTTTTACAACAAGTAATGTTAGACAAGATTTTATTAGATAAATATAAAGTTTCAGACGATGAAGCGAAGAAAAAGGTTGAAGAATTAAAAAAACAAATGGGCGATAATTTTAAAGCCTATTTAACACAAGCTGGTGCTAAAGATGAAGAGGAACTTAAAACGAAAATAAAAACGCAAATAGCCTTTGAAAAAGCTGTTAAAGCTTCAGTTACGGAAAAAGAAATGAAAGATTACTATAAACCAAAATTAAAGGCAAGTCATATTTTGGTAAAAGATGAGAAAGCAGCGAAAGAAATAAAAGAAAAACTAAATAATGGAGAAGATTTTGCAGCATTAGCAAAACAATATTCAGAAGATCCAGGTTCAAAAGAAAAAGGTGGAGAATTACCTGAGTTTGGTCCAGGTGAAATGGATTCTAAATTTGAAGAAGCTGCTTATAAATTAGAAGCTGGACAAGTAAGTGATCCAATAAAATCTTCTTATGGTTACCATATTATTAAATTAACAGAGAAAAAAGAGTTAAAACCTTTTGATGAAGAAAAAGATAATATTCGTAAGGAATTGGAACAGAAGCGTTCACAAGATCAACAATGGCAACAACAATTCTTTAAAGATTTATTCAAGAAAGCAGATATAAAAATAACAGATAAAGATTTAAAAGATACTTTTAAAGAATTTGAAAAGTAAAGCTATGTACAAAAAAAATAACCCCTAGGGGTTATTTTTTTTGTACATAGCATTAAACTAATGAAATAAAATCTACTTACTTGCCTTAAAAATAAGTAGGATTATTTATTTCATTGTTATTATAACATTTTATATCTCAATTATTTACTTGTATAAAAACTAGCTATAGCATTGTCATATTTATATAGAATAAGTGATTTTTCTACATGGCAATCAAGCTACGTAAATATAACTACCCCCAGGATGAAATTTTGTGCTAACTTGTAATAAAAAACTCTTTTTTTGTAATTTTAAATTCTTTAGATGATGGCAATGGGGTATTGCCATCATCTAAGAAAAAAACACGCTAAGAGTATGAAAAATGCATAAATCTATAGAACAAAAAAAGAGGTTCCCTTGTGAGATTAGGGTTCTACATATTTCTTTGCTACAGATAATGAGACGTTTGTCTACAAATCTTGTATAGATTATCCATAAAAAACTTTAAAACTATTACTAACTCAAGTCATGATCTTCATTGGTATATTTATATGTTTTGTTTCCGTATAACACTTTATTTGGATTTACAACAATGATTAAAACCGCAACTATAAAATAAAAAATTGCATTGTACATGATTAATTCAATTAATTGACCATTTAATATGCCTATAAAAAAATTAAAGAAAAAGTGGGTGATAATTGGAATAATCAAATTGCGATTTAAATTATAAAATGTTGTCATGATTATAGTAGTAGATATAATTGCAATCATAAAAAATAAAATATATTTGATTAAATTAAAGCCTGTAAAACCTGTAGTAAACCATATAGGCAAATGCCACATTCCCCACCAAAACCCGATAATTATTGAAGATTTTAATGGAGAATACTTTTTTTGAAGTTCCATTAGTGCAAAACCTCTCCAACCTAGTTCTTCTCCTAAAGGTCCGGACACAATAGTTTTAATAAAGTAATAAATTAACACACCCCATGAAGTTCTATTAAAAATTGAATCTGCTTCACTGTTAATTGACACGAGAAACAACATCGTCAAAAATATAATTACTTGAATCGTACTTACAGTAAGAACTATAGGTAACTTAATTTTATTTTTAAATCTATCTTTTACGAATTGAATGAAACTCTGACCAGGATAGAGTTTCTTAAATAGCAAGATAAAAGCAAAGGTGGAAGACCAAGCTGATATACATAGCACTACATCAAAAATCCAAAATGGAAAATCTAATAACTTTATAATTCCTACAAGAAGAAACAATGGCCAAAAAATAATGTTGGTTAATAAAATAAAACTTACCACTGGTTTTTTTAGTTTTGCATCTCCATTCACATAGAACCCCACCTTTATTTGAATTTTTATAATTTACTTTTCAGTATATCATTAAAATAACGCCAAATTTCCTTTCTATTATAGCTGTATTTTTTGAAAATATTACTAGTTAATTCACAATTCCTATCTCTTGTTAGATCCTTTACTACTTTTTATAGATGGTATCGATGGAGCTTGTTCAAAAATAAAGCAAAAAATGCGCAACTGTCGCATTGGATGTTTAATAAGTGATCGTTAGTACTATTATATTTAGCAATATTATAGATATCCCCCATTATAATAACGATAAAATATTGACTAGCGGATTTATTATCGTTATTAAATTTCAAATGGGAGATATTTATTAAGAGGATAAGGGGGAGAATAATGTTGAAAAATAGTAAAAATATATTATTATTTGTTCTATGTTTGGCGGTTCTTAGAGGTTGTTTTACAAGAGAGGGAACGATTGTTGGTGGTAAAGTTCATGGGGGATCAAATAGTATAGATGGGAAGTATAAAAAGTTCACTGGTTTTGCAATTCAAGATATGAATGTGAGAAAAGGCGAAAGCTGGATTTTCTCTTTTGATGATAAAGCTAAGCAAGGAACCATAAAAGCTTATGTTCTAGATTCAAATGATAATACATTACTGGAAGTTACTAGTGGAAAAGGTAAAAATAATATTAAAGTATCTAAAGATGACACATATAAGGTTAAAATTATAACAGAAGAACATGGAGGGGAATTTAGAATATCATAGAAAAAAGAAAAATAGCTAGGTTAATAATGAGAGGACTATTATTTTGTTCTTAGGATTTGAAGGGTTTCCAAAAAAAAATGGGAAGAAGAAAAGCTTTAGAAAGCAAAATAAGCTGATAAACATTTATTTGGAAAATGAATTAACTTCGCATAAAAAAAGAAAATTCGAATTGCTAGCGGAATTATAAAACAATAGAAGTACCCCAATATTTGGGGTGATTTCGAATTCTTAAGTTGATGGGTATGGAGGTGCCATATCATAAATTTCTACGGCGATACTTTAAGTTTTAAAAAATAACAATACTGGAGATATAAAAGAAGAAATGAACAAAGAAACAATTGACCAGTTTATAGGAGACATTCGCAAAAACTCTCCAATTATAAGTATGCAGTTAGTGCATTAATCTTATAATGTATAAAAGACACTTTATAAAGTGTCTTTTATACATTGACATACTATGAAAGAAAATGTAGTGATTAATCATAATGTGTTGGTTACTTCTTGGTTAATCCTAGTATAACATTGAAACAGAAAATTTTAAATATATTTATATATATATATAGATTTTCTTATATTCATGCATATCTCTCATCATCTTCTTTTCGTTTTCATAATTTGTTATTCTGATTTGTAATAACGATAATGAGTTAGTCAATTAAAATCAAATAAAGATTATAAAAAGAACCATGGGAAATAATATTAATTATAGGTTCTCTTTAAAGGAGGATATGATGGATCTTTTAATTAAAGAATTAGAAGTAAATGATTTAGACAATTTACAAGAAATTGATGATAGTTTTATAGTGAATTCTCGTTTAATTCTTTCTCTTTCAAAAGTAAATAAAAAGATAGAATATACAGTTGAAGACGTTTCAACTTATGAGGAAGGCTATTTACATAATCAATATGATGTTGAATTAGCATACACTTAATAGTTATTCAAAAAAACTGTGCACAAAAACTTGCATTATAACAAGTTTTTGGCACAGTTTTTTTATTTTATGCCTTTCATTAAAACCTGAATCTTTGGGGCCATAAAATATAAAACTACACTTAAAATGATTGAAAGGCCACCAATTGCACCGAAATAAATAATTTCTGTTTCAGGATTATATAATCGAACTAGTTGAGCATTTATAGCTTGTGCAGCCGCACTAGTTAAGAACCACAGACTCATCGTTTGAGCAGAGAAGGCAGCTGGTGCTAATTTGGTTGTAATTGATAAACCTACAGGTGATAAACAAAGTTCCCCGATTACTACTAATAGGAAGCTAATCGCTAACCACATAGGGCTTACAAGGGATTCTGTACCATGGATATATGCAGGGATAATCATAACTAAGAAAGATAAACCAGCAAATAATAAACCAATAGCAAATTTATTAGCCGTACTTGGTTGACGTGAATTAAGCTTTACCCATAACCAAGCGAATACCGGTGCTAACAAAACAATATAAATAGGGTTTAATGATTGAAACCATGAAGATTGAAGTTCCACCCCGGCCAACTTTAATTGAGTACGCTGATCAGCATATGAAGCTAAAATGATAGCACCTTGTTCTTGAATGGCCCAAAACATTGTAGCAGCGATAAATAATGGTATGTAAGCAATTAAACGAGACTTTTCAATTTTTGTAGTTTTCGGGCTACGATACATAAAAATAAAGTAACAAGTTGGAATGAGAATACCTAAGATACTTACTAATAAAGTGAATCGATTAATAGTTAAAATACCTGTTGGTATCGTTAAAATACAAAATAGTACTATAGCTAATGTACCAATACTAAACTGTATAATAACTTTTTTTCTTTCGATGTCTGTTAAAGGATTTGGTACTTGTGTTCCTGCTAAACCAAGATTTTTCTTTTTTGTAAGAACAAAAATAATTAAGCCTAATAGCATACCAATTGCAGCAACACCAAAACCTAGGTGGAAGTTATACTTTTGACCAAGTGTCCCTATAATAAAAGGAGATAAAAGAGCTCCTAAATTAATACCCATATAGAAAATACTGAAACCTGAGTCACGTCGAGTATCTGTCTCACTATATAAATCACCAACAATGCTAGATACATTAGGTTTTAATAAACCTGTACCAAGTACTAAAAACACCATAGATATGAATAAAGTACTTATAGTTCCTGGTAGTGCTAAAATCAGGTGACCTATCATAATTAAAACTCCACCCCAAAAAATCGTTCTACTTGAACCTAATAGACGATCTGCAATCCAGCCACCAATAATGCCAGACATGTAAACGAGAGATCCATAGATGGCCATAATTGACGCTGCGGTCGCATGATCCATCCCTAAACCACCTTGTGAGATTGAATAATACATATAGTAAAGTAATATTGCTCTCATCCCATAGTAAGAGAATCGCTCCCAAAACTCTGTAAAGAATAGGGTAAACAGCCCCTTAGGGTGTCCGAAAAAACCGCTTTGCGGAACAGTACGAATAATATCACTTTTACTAAGCTTCTCCATATGAATGCACTCCTTATATTTAAATATAACAATACTAAATTAGTATAAATCAATAATTAGAAAATTAAAATAAAAATTCACTTAGTTAATTATTAGAATTTTTATAAAAAACAAATTTTGTGTTGATTTTAATTTGGGTTTTATTTATATTATTTAATAAAGATATAATGATAGTGTATAAATATTAATACAAAATGTAGGAGGATTTATATATTGTTAATGAAAGAAGTTGCTATAGAAGATATTTATCAGGAAATATTAGATGGAAAAAGAAATAAATTTCCTCCAAATACATGGAAAGAAGATAAAGATAATAAAATGGCGCGGAGGGTAATAACTTATTTACTTAACAGTATTTTAAAATGGAATAAGGAAGACATAAGAATAAACTGGAACACAAAATTAATTGTTAAGTATAGGCTACGAGGATTACTCAAACATAGGTATGAAAATAGCCCTTTTAAAGCAATTAATGATTTGTATCCAAATCAGTTCAAAGAATGGGAATTTGGTATGACTCCTTTAAATTTTTGGACTAAAGAAAAAGCATTAACAATTTTGAAATGGATTATTGAGGAAAAAGAGGGCCTTTCACAAGAAAAAATCTTAGGAGTATACGGGAAAAAATGGTTGGAAAAAAATAAGCTTAGTGCACCTCTGGCTATGTATTGGAATAGTAGCCCGTATGCAATGATTAATGATCTTTATCCAAGGCGTTTTAAAGAATGGGAATTTGGTATGACTCCTAATAACTTCTGGACTAAAGAAAAAGCATTAGAAGCATTGAAATGGACCATTGAAGAAAAAGAGAGATTAACTCCTAAACAATTGCTTGATATATACAATATAAAATGGTTAAAAACCCATGGATTAGCATCAGTATGTCAACTGTTTTGGGGGAATAGTCCGTTTAGAATGATTAATGATTTGTATAGAGACCGTTTTAAAGAATGGGAGTTTAGAGTTACTCCTGTTGGATATTGGTCTAAACGTAAAGCATTGGAGGCGTTAAGGTGGACTATTGAAGAGAAAGAAAAATTGGATGAAAAACAGCTATTAAAAGTATTTAATCAAAAATGGCTAATAAAACAAAAATTATGGACACCGTTAAAACGATATTGGAAAGGAAGTCCATATGAAATGCTTATTGCCCTATATCCAAATCGTTTCTCAAAAAATATGTTAAAAGGATATATGTGAACTACCCGCCACTTAACGTCCTAATGGATTGTTTGAAGTGGGGCTTCTCGGTTAGTCGTTACTTTTGATAGCTAACGAATTCGTCCTAAGACAACCGAGCTAACTCCCTCGTTCCAAAGGTTATTTTATTGCTATCTATGCCAACGCTAATAGGCGTATTGCTTCATTTTTGATATTGATAGCTGCGTTATAATCTCTATCGAGATTTACACCACATATACAAGAATACACTCGCTCAGACAATGACATGTTTTTCACATTTCCACAACTGCTACATGTTTTTGTAGAAGGAAACCATTTGTCTATTTTCACAAGTTGTTTGCCTTGTTCGTGTAGTTTATAAGCTAAAAAAGAAGTGAACATACCCCAACTATTGTCAGCGACACTTTTTCCAAAATGAAGTGCTTGCGACATGCCTTTCATATTTAGATCTTCAATAGCTACAACATCAAAATGAGTAGCTAACTCTTTAGACTTATGATGAAGGAAGTTCTTACGCTGGTTCGCTACTTTTTCATGTAACTTAGCTACACGGATACGTTGTTTATTCCAACGAATAGAACCTTTTGTTCTTCTTGATAATACTCGTTGTGCTTTTGCTAATCGGTCTAACATTTCACGATAGAACTGAGGATAATTGGCTCTCTCATCCTCAGAACTAACGTATAATTGATCCATCGCAAAGTCTAATCCAACAACTGTTTCTACTTCTTTTTGTACAATCTCTTTTTCGTATTCAGTCAAGATAGACACATAGTATTTACCAGTAGGTGTCATAGAAATCGTACATGACTTGATTACATGGTCTTATGGTATTTCTCTATGCTGATTGATATGTACCATTTTCAGTTTTGGCAATTTAATATGACCGTTAAGCAACATAATATTTCCGTTCACTACATTCGTTGTATAAGACTTTCTGTCTTTTTTGCTTTTGAATGTTGGGAAGTCATTTTGACCACGAAAGAAATTCTTATAGGCAGTTTGCAAGTTTAGTTGAGCATTTGCCAATGCTAATGAATCAACTTCTTTTAACCACTCAAATTCTCCTTTGTATTTCGCAGGAGTGGGAAGCTTTTGTTTCTTGAGTTGTTCCTTATCATCTTTGTATTTTTCGTACACTTCTTTTCGTTCAGCTAACATTCTATTATACACGAAACGTACACAACCGAAGGTTTTACGCATAAGATATGCTTGTTCTTCTGTTGGATACAAACGGAATTTATATGCTTTATTCTGCTTTGTCATATCATTTCACCTCACTTTTCACCTTGATTTTCAATATATTTTTTTACTACGTCTATTGATGAACCACCAGTAGTTAGTAAGCAAAAACTTCTTGACCAAAACATCTCTTTCCATAGTTTTTTTCTCACTTGTGGAAAGTCTCTCTTGATGAGTCGAGAGCTTGCACTTTTATAAGCATTGATGAATTTTGTCATTTCTGTATTAGGGTGTGCCTTGAACATAATATGAACATGATCTATATCATGATTCCATTCAACTAATGTAATGTTATAGCTTTCAGATAGTCGAACAAACATATCTTTTGCATAGTCTGACATATCATTATCAAATACATTTCTTCTGTATTTCACGACCAATACAAGGTGATAGTACAATGAGAATACTGAATGATTATTACTATCTAATTTCATTAATATACCAACCTTTATCATTTATAAGACTGATTATATCAGAGGCAACATAAAACGCAAAACGCAAAACGCAAAACCTTTTGGCTACGCCAAACCGAAATTCATCTCCCACCTACCGTTGGTCTACGCCCTTCACACGCTTGAGGAAAGAGAATTCTTTCGGGGAATTCGTTAAAAGTAAAGATTAAATTAATAATTATTAAGAAAGTTTATGATTTAACATGCAGTTATTAATTTGGAGAAAGACACCTTAAAGGTGTCTTTTCTTTATGCATAAAAAATAAAATATCACTTAGTGTAAAAAAATCAAAATGCTACAGGGAATTCTATTAATAATTAAATAAAATTATTCATCCATTGTTCAATCTCTTTTCCTATTAGAACCAAATTTTAGCTAATTGAGATACTCCTTTTATTATCTCTTCTTCACATAAATCACCAAATCCAAGTTGAATATGCGGATATTCTGGTAAATATTCTGAGAAATATTTTGAGCAAGGATAAACAATAATACCGTGATCATGTGCTCTTTGAATTAGCATTTTTTCACTCATTTTTGTTTTCACTTCAATAATAACGAAAATGCCGGAGCTACCACCTTTAATCTTGACATATTCCTTAAAGTGCTTTGATAATTCCTTATTTAATAGATTCATTTTACGTTTATACAAAGCTTTCATCTTTCTTAAGTGCGAGTACCAATATCCTTCATCCATAAAAGTTGCCAATGTTTGCTGATGAATAGATGAGGATGTTTGTTCAAGTAAAGGGAGTATCTTTTTATATTCATGTATTAGCCGCTTAGGCAAAACCATATAACTGACACGGATAGAGGGAAGGAGTGCCTTTGAAAAAGTTCCTAAATAAACCACCCTATCATTGGAATCTAAGCTTTGAAGAGACGGTATAGGTTGATGGATATATCGAAATTCACTATCATAATCATCCTCAATAATATAGCCTTCCACCTTTTTTGCCCAATCAAGTAACTTTAGTCTTTCATTGACAGGAATGGTCACTCCATAAGGAAAGTGGTGAGTAGGAGTGACATATAAAAGTCTAGAAGGCGATTTTAAAAGAAGATCGACTTGAATGCCCCGTTTTTTTACAGGAATTGGATCAATACTAAATGATTGAAGAACAAAAAGTTCCCTTGCCACGTCATACCCAGGATCTTCTACTGCCATAAAATGATATTCTGTCTTTAGCATCAGTGACGAAAGTAATAACAAATATTGTGTACTACTACCAATAATAATTTGTTCTGCAGAAGTATTCACTCCTCTTGATTGAAATAAGTAATCTGCTAGTGCTTTCCTTAATTTAATGTCGCCTTGTTTTTCTCCGTATGAAAACATGCTAGAGTCTTTAATAATTTTGTTTGTAATCATTCTCCATTTTTTCAAAGGGAAGTTTTCTTGATCCACTGTCCCAATCTTAAAATCAATAGTTTTCATGGCAGTATGATTTGTTTCATGATGCAGTTCTCTGATAGGTTCAAAATTTAGTGTTTCATCCGATATAATAGCCTCTACAAAAAAACCTTTTTTGTTTTCACTTCGAATATATCCTTCTGATTGCAGTTGTTCATAGGCAACCTGGGTTGTGTTTCTGCTGACCTCTAATTGAGTAGCGAGTTGTCTAATTGATGGCAACTTTTTACCTTGTTCTAATTTACCAGATAAAATCTGAGTTCGTATATATTGATAAACTTGTTGATACATAGGATTTTTACATTTTCGATTTATGTTAAATATTAGTTCCTTCATTATTTGAATACCTCATCTGTCATTTGTATTTATTGTAAACTGTACCTTTTAGAAATGACAGTATAAATAAATAATGAATTTATAAAAAATTTAATCTAGGAGAAAGTTTATGACAATATTTATGTACATATTTTGTTTGATTGTATGGGGACTCAACTTTATTGCAGTAAAAATTCAAGGAACTCCTGTCAGCTTAGAACTATCCTTAACTTATCGTTTAGTTATGACAGCTTTTTTATTTTTGATTCTTATTTGTTTCCTTCGACCAAGAGGGATGCCAACAAAAAAGGATATTTTATTTGTAATGATTTTTGGTATATGTAACTTTGCATTAAGCTATTTATGCCTTTATTACGCTACAATTTTGAGTTCTGCGGCAATTGTAACGTTAATTTTTTCATTAAAGGTGATTTTGACCCCAATTGCTCTTCGAATTTTCTTAAGAGAAAAGTTACAGTCACGCGTTTTGGTTGGTGGGATTTTAGGTGTATTAGGAGTATGTATACTAATCTATCCGAATTTGAATGGCTTTCAAGGGTTTAATGATATAAAAGGAATTATGGTTGCAATCTTAGGTACGGTTCTTACTGCAATAGGTGATGCGAGCTCGGCACGAAATGCAAACAACAAGGTGAATCCTATCTATGCAAATGCAATTGGATTTACAGTAGGTAGTATATTGCTTGGGGGAATTGTATTATTTCAAGGAGGAAAAGTTACGTTTCCCACATCGTTTTCATATGTAAGTATGTTGCTCTATTTAACTCTGTTTGCTTCATTTGTAGCTTGGTTATTCTATTTGAAACTTGTAGAAAAAATTGGAGGAGCTCGAAGCGGATATATGGTAGCACTTTTCCCTCTAATTGGAGGAATATCTTCCGTTTTAATCGGTGAATCAGATCCATCCCCGTATTTGTTTATTGGATGTTTTTCTAGTTGTATTGGAGCTGCTATCGCATTAGGGTTTAGAACTCAAAAGCAAGATTCGAAATTAACTCTAAAAAGAGTTAATTAAGATAGGAATAAGTGTAATGGATTAGAAAATAGAGTCCATATATTTTTTGTTATTTATATATGAATTGTGAAGGTTCTTTTGCAAAAAAAGACGTCATAAGTCACTTGAAAACTGTGTAGATAAAGGTATGTTTTTTCTGATTTAAAGAAAGTATGTATCAGCACCCTTGGGAATGTATCTTAATATTCGTTCAATTTAATGTGTATTATTTCATACTCTTTTTTAAACTTCTATTTTCATAAAAGATTTAACATTGAAGTGGATACAAAATTGCAGAGATAAAATTCAGAAAGTGTATAAGAAGTGTGTTAGTTTATTGAAAAAAGCCCTACAGGGGACGTAGGGCAAGTCTAAGGGTATTGAAGAATTGTCGATTCTAAAAGTAAAGGACTTCTTGGAATAAAGTTTAACACATAATCCGTTAAAACCTTATATAATAATGTTACAGAAATGTGAATTGCTGATTCTAAAGCACCGTCATTTAAAGCTGAAAAAGAATTAAGAGAAGCAGTGAAATAATTATACATAGTAAAAAAGGATTTGAAATTCATATCAGATCCTTTTTTCATTATTGGTTTAGTATAATTGCTCATCGTGGCTTCTTAACAAGGGTCTAGAAACTAGATATTTTTCAGGTACTACAATCTAAAACTAATAGTTTTCTTTGTTTGTGGTATTTACTTTTCCTAGCTTAACGGACATGGGTGCACTAGATCATAAAAAAAAAATAGATGTTTAGTATTAAATAAAATTAGTATCAATACAATCTTGGTCCTTTAAGGGAACCAAATTAGAGAGCAACATTTCAAAGAGTATCCTGTGATATAACTAAGTAGAATTTTAAACAAGGGGATGATGAGATGAATAAATTGAAGGGGAAAGTTGCATTAGTAACAGGGGCTAGTAGGGGAATAGGACGGAGTATTGCCTTACATCTGGCACAGGCTGGTGCGTTAGTTGTAGTTCACTATAGTACAAGAAAAGAAGAAGCAGAAAGTGTAGTGGATAAAATTAAACAAGATGGCGGTGCCGCATTTGCAATCAGTGCAGATTTAAGTACTTTTAAAGGCATTAATAACTTGTATTTAATGATGGATCAATCTCTTCAAAAACATATAGGTAATACTGCATTTGATATTCTTGTAAATAATGCTGGAATTGGGCAGATTTTAACGTTAGAGGAATCTACAGAGGAGTCTTTTGATGAGGTTATGAATATTAATGTGAAGGCTCCATTTTTCATTATTCAAAAGGCTTTGCCACGTTTAAAAGATGGAGGACGGATTATCAATATTTCATCATTTGTTACACGAGTAGCCTCCCCAAGTGTTTTTGCCTACAGTATATCTAAGGGGGCAATTAATACACTTACTCATACTTTAGCAAAACAACTTGGTGCTCGTGGTATTACAGTAAATGCAATTCTCCCGGGTATAATTAATACAGAAATGAACGCTGAGACATTGGGGAATAAAGATGGCCAAAAATATGCTGCAGGTTTATCGACTTTTAATAGGTGGGGAGAACCTAAAGATATAGCTGATATTGTAGGTTTTCTTTCTTCATCAGACAGTCGTTGGATAACTGGTGAGTTAATCGATGCTAGTGGTGGATCTTGCTTATAATGCTAGAGGAAAAGCCGACTTAATATGAGTTGAATTAGCAACTCTAGTCTTTATTTGTTAAATAACCGAACTAGGCACCACTGATTAGCACTTACAAAAGCCAGCTTGAAATGAGTCCAAATGTAGTAAATCAATCAAGGTAGAGAAGCAATTAAGCTGTAGTAGGGTTAATGGTAAGTGCGAATAGTAAAAATGCAATGAATATGCACAATTTCATATATAAATAGGTACTTTTTGTTAACTCTTTCACATGGAACGAAATGTATGAAATTAGTATGATAGAATCAATTTGTATTAAATATAAAGGGGATGAGTGTATGCTAAAAAGAATGATTTTAGGAGTTTCATCATTAGTAGTGGGAGCAACAGTTGGTTTAGCGACAGATGTATCTGCAGCACCTGCACCACCATTAACATCATTAAATGTAGTAAAAGTTGAATCTCAATTAGGCGGAGTTGAATTTATAGGTCCAAACAATTTAAGTACAGTTAAAGATCATGGAGGAAGTTATTTATACATTTATACAAATGAAATGGGATATGGTAGAAATCCGATTGCTCAAATGAGTGGTCAAAAACTAAAAAAAGTAGATTCTAAGATGATTGATATTAATGGTGATAGAACTGTTGATGGATGGGAGTATAAATGGGATGCTTCGGGACAGCAAAATGGACAATTCAAATATCAAAACACATCTACAAATGCACCTTGGAATACATTATCTACGTCATTAAATATTAAATAAGCTAACAGAAGAATCTTATGTTAATTTTTTGGTCGGTTGCAATATTTAATGTTTAGGTAACTAAAGGAGTCTACGTTTTTTGTGGACTCTTTTAATCTATTGAAAAGACACGTACAAATTGATAAGCTATTTTATCTAATTATCACGATTTTTGTTTACATAATGTTATTTCCGTAAACAAATTTAGGGTTAATAGTGTGAGTAATTAAGGAAATAAATCTATTGAAATATCATGAAATGTCAAAGAAGTCTTTCAGTATAATAATCTAAAACTATTTATGAATTTTTATAATATTTTTAGCAAACATTTAATCACAAATCATACGATTTTATTTCAAAATACTATAATTTGATTAGTAAAAGTAGTGAAAAAAACATTAAACATAACTAGGTAGCGTAGCTAATGTTATTTTTTTACATAATTTGTTTAATAGTATGTAAATCGTTATTATTCAATGTAACTAATATAATTTAAAAGGAGATTGGAAGTTATGTTTAAAGCTAAAACAAATGGAAGAATAAAAAAGATTGTTATGTTTACTGCGGCTTGCACCATGATGTCAATGTATGGGGCACCAATTTCTAGTACAAAGGCAGCAATCCGATCTCATGCCCCATCAGTTTATGTAACACCACAAAATACTGCTGCTTCAGATATTATTAGCATAGACTGGTCACCAGTCCAAACAGCTCCTTATACGTATTGGGCTGTGCATAATTGGAATCAGGGGGGAGAGGGTGGTGGTTATGCTGGCTTCCAACAACAAAGTGGTTTTGATCAAACTGGTAAACGTACCCTTCACTTTGCGCTTTGGGATCCAATAGCATCAAACCAAGCAATAAAAGCTGAATATTTATCGCCGACTTCAGAAGCCAGTAGATTTGGTGGAGAAGGAACAGGTCTGAAGGTACAAACAACTTATAATTGGAAAGATAGTGAATGGTATCGAATGACTCTACGTTCTTGGCAAGAAGATGGCCATACAAAATTTGGCCAGTGGATAAAAGATAATAAATTAAATCAATGGAAGTTAGTTGCTATTATGGATCATCCAGTTGCAAATGTTGCATTTAATTATGGTCTATCGATGTTCCAAGAGGACTGGGCTGGTAATGGACAAGATGTAAGAGAAGCACGCTTAAAAAATGGATACAGTAGAAAAGTTTCAGATAAACAATGGAATTCTTGGAATAATCAGCGTATCAGTGGACAACATGATACATCTTATCAATACGATGGAGGAGCAACTTCAGAATATCTATGGGTTAGGGCAGGAGGAAATACTCAATCAACTATTGGTACTGGAAAAACTTTTAATATAAATCAGCCTAGTCAACCAGAAATGGGAAATTTAGATTTTGATATCCAAAATACTCGCTTTGAAGCTGGAAAATTAAATGTTTCATGGAAATTGAAAGAACAAAGTACTCCACAGTTTAAAGGGAAAATTGAAATCTATGACAATGAAAAGTTAATGGGACAACCTATAAAAGTAATTGATAATATTAAGTCCTACCAAACTGAGGTAAGTCAAACTATGCAATTGCCTCAAACAGCTTTTGCTAAAATTATATTAACAGATATATTTGATCGAACTGTAGAGAAAAAAGTAGGAATTACAAATGGAAATTCTGATATTTTAGTAGGGAATCGATTTGCATGGTCCCTAAAAGGAATTAGTGATTTTGAGTTTGCAAAAATCAATTTCAATAAGTCGACAGAAGAAATGCAAATTGACTTAGAAGCAGGCGTACCGCATCATTATTTTAATGAAACCTATGCGAGTATTAAAGTACAAAATGCATCAGGAAAAGTAGTATATAATAAAGATATTTATGGAAACAAACAACAAAATGCTGAATCGCAAAAAGTTCCAGTCAAAGTAGGAGATTATATTGAATTAACACATCTTGAAGGTGTACATAGAGCGAATTTCACAAATTTAGACAACAGTAAACAAGAAAGCTTTGGAAAAAAAGCAATGTATGAAGTCACACAAGAAGGCATGAAGAAAGTAGAAAAAATGCCAGAAGCAACAATTTTAGACGGAAATCAATTTACATGGTCCCTAAAAGGATATAGTGATCGAGAAATTGCAAAGATGGATTATAATAAAGCGGCAGAAGAGCTGAAAATCAAATTAGAAGCTGGTGTACCGCATTCTTACTTCAATAGCACATATGCAAGTATTAAAGTCCAGAATTTGTCTGGTAGCGTTATGTACAATAAGGAAATCATAGGAAATAGACAACAAAATGCTGAAACCCAAACAGTGCCCGTAAAAGTGGGAGATTACATTGAATTAACTCATATAGAAGGAGACGCTGTAAAGGAAAAAACACGCGCAACATTAATGAATCTTGAAAATAACAAAAATGAAACTATTGGAAAGACAGCAAGATACCAGGTTACAAAAGAGGGCTTAAAGAAAGTAGAAAAAATGCCAGAGACAACAATTCTAGATGGAAAACAATTTGTATGGTCATTAAAAGGATATAGTGATCGAGAAATTGCAAAAGTAGATTATAATCAAACAGCAGAAGAGCTGAAAATCAAATTAGAAGCAGGCGTACCGCATTCTTACTTCAATAGTACATATGCAAGTATTAAAGTCCAGAACTCGTCTGGTAGCGTTATGTACAATAAGGAAATCATGGGAAATAGACAACAAAATGCTGAAACCCAAACAGTACCTATAAAAGTGGGAGATTATATAGAATTTACTCATATAGAAGGGGAAGCAGCAAAGGAAAAAACAAGAGCGACTTTAACTAACCTTGAGAATGAAAAACAGGAATATATAGGAAAGAAAAGAACATATCAGGTTACATCTACAGGATTAATAAGACAATAAAAGTATAAAAAAGTTGGGGGAATCCTCAACTTTTTTGTCATTTTAGCCAAGAAGACTCCTTCCAAGCTGTGAGGTTTATAAACTGTATTTTCAGAAATATTACGAGCGTGTAAGAAAAGTGTAAGGTAATTCAATATGAGAAAAATAATCTTACTACTACAATGAATAACAGATACATTCATGAAAAAATCTGTGGTGTGATATCAAGTTATTTTAGTGCTTGAAACATTTGACCAAGTTTAAATAAGGAAATTCAAAACTAGACCATCAAATGTGACAAGATAAATGAAGATTCTATTTTTCTTACGGATTGTAGTGGTATAATCCACAGCAATTTGGCATTTCTAACTTTGCACGAATTAGGGCATGTCTGTGATTCAAAGCTCGATTGTTGTATTAGTAATCAATATATAAAATGCATAGGTACAAAATTATATTCATAAAAACAGAGGTGTAAAATGAACATTATTTTCAGTCTAATCGCTAGTTATGCGATTCCTACGATACTACTCACATTATTGTTACTACTTTTATTTGTTTTTAGTTATTTTGTAGTATACAAAAAGATATGTAAAAGAGAAAAAAAACTAACTGTACAACAAATTATATTGTTTGTTTTAATAACAGGATACTATTCCCTTGCATTATCAGCTACTTCATTTGGTCGTTCAGATGATATGGCCTTTGCAAGAACAATTGACTTTGATGTACTTAGTGTCTATAAAAAAGCATGGAATATATTTTCATTTTCTTCCTTTTTCCATATCATTGTGAATATAGGTATGCTTTTTCCGTTAGGAATTTTATTACCTTTATTTAGTAAGGTTTTTCAAAAAACAAAATGGATGTTAATCATCTCAATTATAGCAAGTTTATTGATTGAAATTCTTGAATTTACACTGCAACGAGGAAGTATGGAGCTAGCCGATTTACTTCATAATACTTTAGGCATGATGCTAGGATATTCTGTGTTAAACATAGTTCTTATATTTTTGAAAAAAAATGAAACAGATACAAAAATAATCAAATATTTATACCTTCCCATTACAGTAAGTTTCGTCGCACTCGGAATAATGATTTCGTATCAAATGAAGGAATTTGGAAATATGCCTATTGATCCCATTACAAAAACTGATATGTCTCAAGTTACTATAAAAACATCAATAGAGTTAAAAGACGAAGGGGAAAAAGTGCCTGTTTACAAATATTACGGTACAAAAAAATCACATGTTCGAGATGTTGAAATTCTTTCTCCAAAGGAAGCATTTCAAAAACTGAAACAAGGAGAATTTGATCCTATAGGATCTTTCAAAGCAGGTGATACATTATTCATTACAAAATATAATATGGATTACTACACTGATACAAAAGGTTTCTCTCAACCTATATATGTTTTTAAAGTACATTTAAATGATAATGACGAAGAGATTTGGTCTCAGCCTATTTCTGCAAGAAAATAACGTAAATTTGGTTCTGTTGCAAAGTTTTTTTAGAAATATTATGAAGAGGCTACTAGTACTGGCTGTAATTCATGATAAATCGAAAAGGCGGAGTCTGTTTGAAGACTTCGTCTTTATTTGTAAAGTGCATGCAAGGGTATGGAAATGATTTAGGAGATAAGGGGCATCTTTTATCAAATCTCACTCTTAGTGTGTACATTTGGAGGGAATTTCTCATATGAAATTAGTAAAAGTAAAAGATCTTAGTAAAGAATACAAAGGGAAGGTTTCACATACGGCACTTTCAAATATTAATTTAACAATTACAGAGGGGGAGTTTGTTGGGATTATGGGCCCATCGGGTAGTGGGAAAACAACATTATTGAATATGATTTCTACTATTGACTCGCCAACATCAGGCAGTGTATTCATTCATAATAAAAATCCGTATCAACTCTCACCCAATGATTTGGCCTTATTTCGCAGACAGGAATTAGGATTCGTCTTTCAATCCTTTAATCTGTTGCATACTTTAACAGTAAAAGAAAATATGGTTATTCCACTCGTATTAGATGGCATGGATGTGAAGAGAATAAATAAACGAATAGAATCAATATCGGAGAAGTTAGCAATCAACGAAATCTTAAACAAACGAACTTATGAAATATCAGGAGGCCAAGCACAACGAACAGCGATTGCCCGTGCACTCATTCACTCTCCTAAATTGGTTCTGGCGGATGAGCCAACAGGAAACTTAGATTCTAAAGCCTCTCAAGACGTTATGGAGCTATTAACACTATTAAATAAAGTAGAAAAGGCTACAATGATGTTAGTAACGCACGATCCAGTTGCTGCAAGTTACTGTGACCGCATTATTTTTATTAAAGATGGACAGCTATACAATGAAGTTTGCTACAATGATGATCGTCCATTATTTTATAAAAACATTATGGATAATCTTTCTAAGTTAGGGGGGAATAAACATGACTTTTAGGCAGCTTGCAATCAATAATGTTTTACGGAATCAACGAATATATCTTGGCCATTTTTTTAGTAGTACATTTGCGGTATTGATTTTTTTCACTTATGGATTACTTGTCTTTCATCCGAACCTACAAGGCGAACTGACTCATGTAAGTACCATCATGAGTACATTTGGAAAAATAGGATTTCATTTATCGTATTACTTAATCTTTGTCTTTTCTTTCTTATTTATTTTCTATTCTGTTAGTGCATTTTTAAAAAATAGAAAAAAAGAGTTTGGATTATTAATGTTACATGGAATGTCTCATCAACAGCTTCATCGATTAATTTTTTTCGAAAATATGTTGATTGGAATCCCTTCTATAGTAGTAGGCATCGGACTTGGGATGGTTTTTTCTAAATTATTTTTACTAGTTAGTGGGTCTTTATTAGGAGTAGAGAAAACGTTAGCATTTTACTTTCCATTAAAGGCAATGGTAGTAACAGCAATGTCTTTTTTTATTTTATTTCTACTCATTTCGTTATTCACATCAAAAATGGTGAAAATGAATGAGCTTGTAGAACTCATAAAATCAGAGGAAAAACCAAAACCTGAGCCAATAGCGTCTGTTTGGATCTCCGTGTTGGTCATTATTTTATTTGGAGCGGGTTACTCCTGCGTTCACCACAGTATCGCCGCGGCCGATTATATGAGTTTAAATTCATTATTCCTACTCGTAGGAGTAGGTGTCGTATTAGTTGTATTTGGAACCTATCTTTTCTTTACTCAATTGTGTGTATATGTGTTATCCGCTTTAAAAAATAGAGAAACAACATTCTTTAAAAAAACCAACCTTCTTGTTATTTCAGAATTAACGTATCGAATCAAAGATAATGCGAGAACGTTCTTTATCGTCACAATTATTTCTGCAGTTTCTTTTACAGCAATTGGAGTTTGTACGGCTATCGCAAATCCTGAATTGGCAAAACATGAGACTCCATATGCATTTACCTATAAATCCGATAAGGGGAACACACAAGAAAAAAAGCATATTGAAGAGATAAAAAAACAGTTAAAAGAATCTGGACTTTCTTATAAACTTGTAGCAACAGAATTTAAAAGGATAAACGGAGTGCCGTTCATTAACCTTTCTACGTATAATGAATACGCTAAAACATTAGGATATAAAATAGAGAAATTAACAAATGAGAATGAAAGTATCAGAATAATATCAAAGAAAAACCAAAATACTGTAGTATATTTAAAGCCTTTTGAATTAAAATATAGTGAACTGGAAGAATCATTTTTTGTTCAAAAAGCAATCCTTATCCCAGAATTAGCAAATGCATTTGAAAAACCTTATATTATCTCCGATGCTGTTTACAATAAGATGTTAAATAATCAACAAGAAGGCCCACTCAGAGATTACACGATTTACGGATTTATCGTTAAAAATTGGTCTGAAACAAGTGCGATTTCTACAAAGCTTATAAAGTTCATTAGTACGAGTCAAGAGGATTATTATTCCTTTTCATCTTTGTATTTAAAATGGATTGAATTGAAACAACAAAACGGATTACTTTCTATTTCAAGTGTAATGGTGGGGATTGTATTTTTCGTATTTACACTTAGCTTTTTATATTTCCGTCTATTTACTGATTTAGAACGTGATCAAGAGCAATACCAAATGATTTCAAAATTAGGTTTAAGCCAAAGTGAGTTAAAGCAAATCGTGACAAGACAGATGATGTTACTATTTTTTTTACCAATTGTAGTGGCTATGATTCATAGCAGTTTTGCATTTTTAACTTTTCATCAATTAGGACAAACTGTGAGTAAGGAAATGTCTGTTATTCAAAGCTCAATTGTTGTATTAGTAAGCTTTATTTGCATGCAAGTGATTTATTTCCTTATTATTAGACATCATTATTTAAAACGCATATGTACAAAAATGTATTTATAAAAAAGATAAACAAAAAATTCAAGGTGTATACTCTATCACTAAATTTGGTAGGATATGCACTTTTAGTATGTTGAAAAATATACCAAGATTAATCTATGTTTGTCCCAATTTCCCTTGACCTTCTTGATTTAATCATTTGTGAGTGGCTCCAAAAAAATCGATGCCGTACCCCTAAAACAAACGACAGTAATAGCCAATGGCTACCAAAATAATAAATTGCTTAAATTGCTCTCCTTTAAAATATCTCATGTATGATTTTCCTAACTCTATTTTGCGAAAATTTAGCTTAGGCTTTAAAACTTTACAACAGAACCTTTTAAAGTAAACTTTTGAATACAGATTGTCTTTAATGACAATAGAAATGAAAAAAGAATTTATAATTTGATGCTTATAAAAAAATAAAAATCTCCATTTCATTTCTATAGGATGAGATGGAGACTCCTTTGCTATTTATTTGATGGATAATGGAATGGTAACCCAAAATTGTACGCCTTGTTTTGTATTACTCATAGAATACGTGATAAAAAGGGATTCGAAAATTTGTTTTACAATATATAACCCTAAGCCACTCCCTCCCGTATTTCGATTTCTTGACTTTTCGATTCGATAAAATGGTTTGAAAATATGTTGTATATCTTCTTCTTTTATTTTGATACCTGTATTGACAACTTGCATTTGAATGTTGTTTTGTTTAGACTCCTTTGTTAACTTTATATAGACTTTTTCGTTGTGCGGTGAATACATAATTGCATTATGAATGATGTTTTTACAAGCTTTTTCTAAAAGAACACAATCTGTATAAATAAAAATGTCAGAATTGATTTCTTTTATTATTTGAATGCCTTTTTGAGAAGCGAAAAATTCGAGATTTTTTGTGATTGTATCTATTGATTTCGAAAGATTTACTTCTTCCACTTGAAGTTTAAAGGTATGCTGTTCCAATTTTGACATGCTTAAAATTTCGCGAACCAGTTGTTCCAGACTTTCAATTATTTGATAATTTTTCTTTAAATACTGGTCACGATTTTGATAAGGGCCGATATTATATATCATTCCTTCTAAGTATCCTTTCATAACAGTAAGAGGAGTTTTTAATTCATGTGCTACAATAGCAAAGAATTCCCTTCGCTTTGTTTCTATTTCTCTTTCTTTTTCAATATCACTTTTTAATTGCTGATTCGCTTTTTGTAAATCAAAAATTGCCTGTTGTAAATTTATGGACATATCATTCAAGCTATTGGACAATTCCCCTAATTCATCCATAGAACGAATCTCAATTTTTTCGGAGAAATCCAAATTTGCCATCTTTTGTGCACCTTTATTAATATAAATAAGTGGTTTAGTAATAAACCTTGAATAGAGATAAGCACTTCCTAAACCAATAACCAGTACAATGATACTAATATAGGGTAGAAAACGTACCAAAACCTGTGAAGCTTCATCGATTGGTTGAAATGTTGCGAACACCACAAGCGTTAAATTAACATCTTGGAATTGTATTGGCTCAGTAACCTCATATGAATTGAGAGAATATTCCAAATTATTTATTGGTACTGCTTTAGCGTAACCTTCTTGAATAGTACCTCCTTGGACAGTACTTTGAAGAAAAGGAGAATAAATAATTGTTCCTTTATTATTTTGGAGGTAGATCATTGCGTTATTTTTTTGTGCGTATTCATCAATAAGTGGTGTGGCATTTTGAATCGTAAGATCTTTAGATTTGGAAATTATTTCTTCTGTTCCTGTTTGAAGCTGATTTGTTTTATACTGCTCATAAAATGTAGGGAGAAAGAAGTATAACGTTAAGTAAATTAGTGTTGCAAAGGCTAACAAAATGAGGGATGTAGTCATAAAGAGTTTATAGGTAATTTTCTTCATCTTCATGATTTTTACAATCCTATTCATCAATTTTATAACCAATGCCCTTTACAGTTTTAATATAGGGTATATCTAATTTTTTTCGTATGTTTTTCATATGCGTATCAATCATTCGTGTGTCTCCGGCATACTCATATCCCCAAACTTTTTCTACGATATTTTCTCTTGTGAGTACCTTTTTTTCATTTTGAAGTAGTAGTTGCAAAATTTCAAATTCTTTTGTCGTTAAGGGAACTTCAGCTTTATTTACATATACTTTATATGCATCGCCATCAACATGCAGTTCTCTAAATACAAAATGATTATCCGTACTTTGATTATTACTTCTTCTCAGTACTGCTTCGACTCGTCTCATCAAAACATGAAAAGAAAAAGATTTCGTAGTATAATCGTCGATTCCAAGATCAAACCCTTTCATTTGATCTTGTTCCTCTTCTAGCGCAGTTAGCATAATAATTGGTATATTTGACTGACTTCGAATCATTTTGGCAACTTCAAATCCATTCAGGTTTGGCATCATCGCATCTAGAAGAATTAAATCGAAGGATTGCTTATTAAATTGTTTCATGCCCTCTAATCCATCTGATGCAACTATAACTTTATACTGTTGTGTCATTAAAAATTGTTTGATTAATTCTTGTATTTTTTGATCATCTTCTACCACCAGAATGTGATAGTTCTTCATAATATCACCTCTTGTAGCCAGTATAACCTTCCAATCTGGATTTGATATGGAGATGTATTAGAAATAATATAAAAACTTCACAAGAAAACTACATGTATTTCAAATCATCTCTAGATGCATGAAGATGGGTTATATACATAACAAGGCAGAGGGAGGTAATTAAGATGTCCCTGGAAGCAAACATCATTCTTTCTTTATTAGATATACAACTGTGGATGGCCCCTCATTCGAATAATAGACGCTTAAAAATAAAAATTAAAATCAGAACAATACCTCAATAAGTCTTCAAGTGTTAATAAAAGAAAACTGTATAAGTTGAGGGAATAAAGATTCAACACCAATGATTATCAATAATTGAAGTGCTAATGATTATATTAAAAAAGAACCTTCAATAGGTTCTTTTTTATAGTTGGTAAATATGTTATCAACAATAGATGGTAATAAAGATAGAAATCTAGACACTTTTTATTAATGGGCTAAGTTTTCTTAGGAAGAAATCTATTTCTCATGACTGATCGCTAGATATAATAAGATATATCATTTATTAATTTGGGTGGGTGATTTAGCTTTTTGAGTTTACCACACTTAAATTTAAATTTTGTTTAGGGACAAAATGTTAAAGTTATACATTCTGAATTAACAGAAAATTAAGGTGGTAAAAATCCTATTAAATCTTTTATCAGGTAACTCATATTTCTTTGGCCTTATTTTCATGGTATTACCGAACATTTATATGTCTCTAAGGGAAAGAAATACTTTAAGTTATATTACCATCTAATGTTTGATTAAGATGGTAACATGAAAGTAAAACGTTTACAACCAGAAAATAAAGAAAAAATATAAAAATCCGACTTTTTTCGACATCACTACTATGAGAGAAAGAATCTAAATTAAGTAAATCTTATATTTAGAGGGGGTATTTATCTTATAAATAACGGTTAAAACATTTACAAATGTTTCACGAGTAATTAAAAACGTCTAATATAAAATTATATTGTGACAATTTTAAACGAACATACTTTATAATTCATACTTAGACTAATAAATTAATTAATAATAAATTAAATATGCTATATTTAATAGAGTATAATATGGAAAATTTAACTATAATATTCCATATTATATATAATTATAAATCATTTAACATATTTGTTGCGGGAAATTTTGACATAAGATATTTTAAATATTAAGCACAGAAACATTTCAAAGAAAAAGAGCTATTTTAAAATGTACCCTAAAAACGTTTTCCTAAAAAGTAGTAAGATTTTGCAAATCGTTTCTGTGCCTAATTAAATGAAAATAATATAATAAATTGTTTAAAAGAGATGAAAAAAAGTTACTTTTATGGAAAAAAAATATATCCCGTACTATTAGAATTATGTCAAATTGCAATATACAAATTATATTTTTCTATCTTACAAATTGCACAAATACCATTATAGGTAACTTGCCTAAGTTTTAACATCACCTTCATCACTTTTTTTCCAATAAGATTAATAGGGTCAGAAAAATGTGTCGCTATCTACTATGAAAATATAAGAAATATGAAGAATTATTTATAAAAAAAGTAATATAGTAATAAAATTATTCGGCTGTTTATAAGTTGATTTTTAATGTTTTTGACGTTTTTCAAATGATTTTCATTTATTTTTATATAAAGAGGACATTTGTTGTGTTGTTTAAAGAGAAGGGCATAGGTGTTAACAGGTCATTTGTATATAAAATGTAAACAGTTGAGTTATTTATTCAAAGTATAACCACAAATAATCTATAAATTATTATATATTAATAAAGAGGTGTTAATGTTCATTATGAAATTAATAAAAGGAATATTCGTTTCTACGATTGCACTTACATCTTTTACAGGATTAGAGTTAATTAAAATTAATGAAGATCCCAATGTAGTGTATGCAGATTCGAAAGATTCTTCACAAAATATAAGTCAATTCCAGGGGGATATTAAAGAAGGAAATAAAATTATTTTAAAGTTTAAAAGTGAAGTGAATTTCCCGTATAAGGATAGACTCGAAAATCAAATAAAAGATGAAGATAGCGATTCGGAATTAGTAAAAATCTTCTCTGAATTTCCGCAGCTAACATTAAAGCGTTTATTTACATCTGTAAATCCGAAAGAGATTGAAAACATCGATAAACATACGAGGGAAACTGAAAATAATTCATCTTCTAATTTACTAGATTATTATATTGTAGAAGTGCCTAATAAAGTAACAGCTGAAACATTGATGGACAAGTTTAAGAAATCTCATCTTGTTGAACAAGTATATATGCAAGAAAAACCAACTCTTTTACCAGAAGTCCAATTACCTACTGTATCGCTTAACCCTTACGACGATCCAAGATTTTTAAACCAGGGATATCTTAAGGAAGCGCCATATGGGATTAATGCATCTTATGCATGGAGCATAAAAGGTGGAGATGGAAAAGGAACTACTTTTGTAGATATGGAGTATGGGTGGTTATTAGACCATGAAGATTTAGTAAATCAAAAAGTTGAGCTTATATCTGGTAGAAATATAGATCAACACGTTGGCCATGGAACTTCTGTACTTGGGATTGTTTCTGCTGAAGATAATAAGGTTGGTAATATAGGAATTGCACCAAAGGCTAAGGTAAAAGTTGTATCCCAAATAAGAGGTGATGGGTCGTATAATACGGCTGATGCGATAGTAAATGCTGTACATAATTTACAAGCTGGGGATATTTTATTATTAGAGGCACAAGCTTCTTATGATGGATATGGAGATAAATATTTACCTGTTGAAGTACAGCCAGATATCTTTGATGCAATACGAGCTGGAACAGATAAAGGAATTATTGTGATAGAAGCCGGGGCAAATGGTTCTAATGACCTTGATCAATTTAGAGATAGGAATGGAAAACAGGTATTAAATCGCAATAGTCCGGACTTTAAAGATTCAGGAGCTATAATGATTGGAGCCGCATCGTCAACTGTTCCTCATAAACGTTTATGGTTTTCAAATTATGGTAGTAGAATTGATGTTTATGGTTGGGGGGAAAACGTAGATACAACTCGTGCTGAACCTAATAGGATTACTAAAAATCTCTATACAACTGGCTTTAGTGGTACATCTAGTGCTTCTCCAATTATTGCTGGAGCAGCGACTTCAATACAAGGTGTAGCTAAAGAACATTTAGATCGTCCATATAAACCAGCTGAATTAAGAAATATACTAAGTAATCCAAATACAGGTACAAAATCTCAAAATCCGTTAACAGATAAAATTGGTGTTTTGCCAGATTTAAAGTCAATCTTGTCAAATTTGGGATATAGCCCAGATATATCAAATAATGTTTTAGAGGGAAACCAATTTGTATGGTCAATGAAAGGAATAGGAGATTTTGAGTTTGCAAAATTAGATTTTAATAAGACAAAAGAAGAAATACAAATTCAATTAAAAGCAGGTGTACCACATCATTACTTTGATAGTACATATGCGAGTGTGAAAGTCCAAAATTCATCTGGAAAAGTTGTATATAATAAAGATATTTATGGAAACAGGCAACAAAATGCTGAAATACAAAAAATTCCGGTGAAAGTCGGAGACTATATTGAGTTTACACATTTAGAGGGTGGAAACCGGGCAACTCTTATAAATGTGGATAAAAATATACAGGAGAGTTTTGGTAAGAAGATAGTGTATCAAGTTACAATTAATGGTCTTAAGAAAGTTGATCAAATTATTAATCCTAACCCAGATACGGAAGCTCCTACACGGCCTGAAGGATTACAAGCAACCAACATTACTTCAAATAGCGTAGAGTTAAAATGGAATTCATCAACAGATAACGTAGGTGTGAAAGAATATCAAGTAATACGTGACGGGAAATTCATTCAAACCGTACAGGGAACTACATTTACTGATAGTAAACTGACTGCTAACATAGAATACAAATATACTGTGAAGGCTATAGATGCAGCTGGAAATACATCGATTCAAAGTGATATTCTTCCAATTAAAACAAAAGATCAAAATGTATCTTATGAAAAATGGGATCCAAAGAAGGCATATACAAAGGGCGATAAAGTAGAACATCAAGGGAAAGTATATGAGGCGATTCAAAATCATCAAGGAAATGGTGACCCGAATTGGATATTTGCTTTATCGTTATGGAAACCACTTTCTTTGAATTTTTAAATTGAAGGGCATGGGAATTATTTTATATAAAGGAGAATCATGGAGCAGTCAAAGGTCAAAAACAAAAAAGGGAGGAAATTATTTTGAAAAAGATTTCATCTTTATTATTAACTATGCCGATTATTTTAGGAAGTATTGCTACGATTCCGCATACAAAGGTTTCAGCTGAAACAATGTCATTCAATCAAGAAACTTTCACTTTAGAAACATTGAATCAACAGACAGATCAAGCTATTGCAAATGGTAATTTTGGAGCTCATTTGAATAATCTCACAGCATATTTGAATGGAAATGTTGGGGATATGACTGAAGAGGACTTGAAAAAGAAGCTTGCAGACCCAGTATTTTCAGCAGCTTTGGCCCAGTGGCAATTTATATCACAAACAGGTGCTGCAACAATGAATGTATTTGCAAAAAAAGATGCTGATCATCAGAAATTTCTTAGCTGGGCTATGAAAAATACAAATGTGATGAATACCTATCTTGAGGGTGGTAGTCCAACTGGAAAAAATCCTGTAAATGCACTTGAGATATGGAATGCAATCTGGAATGCGGATGCAGATTCTCACGAAGGGTTGTTTTTGAGATTAGCGATAGCTACATCGTTAGCTCATGCTGAACCTATAAAATATTGGACAAACAATAAATCTATTAATCCATTAACAAGGTACCAACATTATAAATTAGCAGATCAAAATAATGAGTTACTTCCTTGCTTTAGAACATATGATGTTTGGCATTTAAGATTAGTAGTGAATACTTGGTCACCAGAAGAAGATTTAACCTGGGCAAGAAATATGATTAATACGGAACATCCGGAACTTAAAAATCAAGATAAGGTAGGAGAAAGTGCATATTTAATTAATTATGTAACCCATAACAAAGATGGAGTTAGCATTCATACCGGAAATGATGCATTCTACGGTTTAGGTTGGAATCTTTCTTCCATTTATAAATTTGGTGGGGTATGCGGTAATATTTCGAAGTTTGGTACGCAAGTAAGCCAAGCATTTGGAGTAGCAGCTATGCCTGTTGGACAACCTGGACATTGTGCACTTATATGGAATAACAAGCCATCTTCTTGGAATTTAGGAAATGATATATCTGGATGGAGTCAGTCGAGCCGTCATGATGCAACTGTTATTCCTTGGTCAGATAATAGCCCGACAAATCAAGTGCCGTATATGTTACTATTTGAAAATGCTGAACGTGACCCAGTAAAACTAGATCAATCAGAGCGATTACGCTGGTTAGCGAAAGCGATGACTTCAACAGATAATAAAATTGCAATTTATAAAATATCCACCAATATTTTACCAATCAATTTTTTAGTATGGAAAGATTACGTTTCTCTTATGTTACAAAATCCAAATGTAACAGATGCTGATTGGAAAGAATTAAATAACAGTATCATTTCTGTTTTTGCGAATGAACCGCGACCGATGATGGATCTTATTACTCAAATAAAAGACCATGTACCAAATACAGATGGTATCTTAGAAGGAGACCAATTTGCATGGTCACTGAAAGGGATTGGTGATTTTGAATTTGCGAAAGTAAATCTAAATAAATCAACAGAAGAAATGCAAATTGATCTAAAAGCAGGTGTACCACATAACTATTTTGATAGTACATATGCAAGTATTAAAGTGCAAAACACATCAGGTAAAGTGGTCTATAACAAAGAGGTTTATGGGAATAAACAGCAAAATGCTGAAACACAAAAAGTTCCAGTAAAGATCGGCGATTTTATTGAACTTACACATCAAGAAGGCAGAGAGAGGGCAACATTAATAAATTTAGATAATAATAAACGTGAAAGCTTTGATAAAAAAGCGATGTATGAAGTTACAAAGGATGGCTTGAAAAAAGTAAATCAAATTGTTAATCCGAAACCAGATACAGAGGCTCCCACACAGCCACAAGGATTATATGCAAGCAACGTTACTCCTAACAGTGTAGAGCTAAAATGGAATCCTTCTTCAGATAATGTAGGTGTAAAAGAATATCAGGTATTACGCGATGGACAATTGATTCAAACGGTACAAGGAACGACGTTTACTGATCAAAATCTAACAGTTAATAAGGAATATAAATATGCAGTGAAGGCTGTAGATGCAGCTGGAAATACATCAATTCAAAGTAATATTCTCCCAATAAAAACAAAAAATCAAAATGAATCTTATGAAAAATGGGATTCGAAGAAGGCATATAAAAAGGGAGATAAAGTAGAACATCAAGGGAAAGTGTATGAAGCTGTTCAAAACCATCAAGGAAATGGTGACTCGAATTGGATATTCGCTTTAGCATTATGGAAGCCACTTACATAGGAGACTGATATATATTGAAACTATGCTCAAATGTTTATGGTAATTATGGAGGTTCTTCGTTTTAAGTAATGAGATAGTTTGATTCACCTTTTATACATTATTTGAAAAAGAACTTGTAGTGATTTCTACAAGTTCTTTTTGTTTTGCTTATTGTATTTAGAGTAGAAATTTTTAAATATAGAAGCCATGAAGAAATATGATATTAAGTGTTCTTTATTTTATAGACTTGCTAAACAGTATGAAGAAGTAAAAAAAGGGAAACCTAACGAATAATTAAGGTAACAATTGGGGATTACGTTCTGTTTTTATATCATTAACATCCTAATTTACAATTAACCGGATATGTAGTGGGTGTTCTTCAGAATACAATTGTTGTAGATATTAAAGAGATAATGGGAATTGAAGTAGATGATGTAACTTTACCCATAAAGTGCCGCTAAAGGAAGCATATCTTTGCCGGAAATCACATGTTTTTGAGGAGATTTAGTTGATTATTCGCGGGGAAAGGAAGTATATCTTTGCCGTGGATTAATTATTAACCCATAAGCTTGCCGTGAATGCTGTTGGTTTGTAATAAAGTTTGATCAAAAGCATGCTACAAAAATTGATTTTTCAACAGAAGAAACCCAAACATTTCGAAAAAAGTTTGATCAAAATGCTTGGGTTATTTGTTGCTAGTGAATAATTTTTTATAAAAAAGTTTAATCATTTTTCTACCTGTGTTTGCTCAACAATCGCGCCCTTTAATGGAAGAGTGATCTACAATATCAGAGTGAAATAGTCACCTGATTCATAGAAAAACCCCGGTTTATACTGTAATCCGTGCCATAACAAAGCATTAGCCAGTTCCCATTTGTTCAATTAATTGAAATGCTGTCGGAGGTGGACCATTTTCGAGCCTCAAGCGAATTAAATTAGCACACTCTTCAGGGTTTAGTACTGAAGTATCGATTTCTAAGTCATAAATACCGGGCTCATGGACGGACTCTTGCCATAGTTTTACTGGTAATGGGATTGAACCACCTTCTGAGTAACCAACTTTCCATGTTTCTATCCGTCGTTTCATAATAATTTCAATTGGACAATGTACCCCCACAAACATAACTGGCAGTCCCTTTAGTATCTGTGCACATTCGGGCAGAATTCCCCGTGGGACGGAATAATTGTCATGATGACCGACATCAACTACGACGTTTATCCCTAAACGACTGTGTGTAGCAATAGACTCATACATGGCTTTATACATAAGTATAACCAAGGGCTCAATATCGGGGCGCTCGCCACCAGGACGTAATCCAATACCTGGCTGATAGCGTTCTGGGGTCATTTGCATGAACCAATCTACTCCTAAGTTCATCCACACACCTTTAAACGTGCTCTGGATTACAGTGGCGATGCTGGATTTCCCAGATCTAGGGGTGCCGTTCATAATAACAATTTGACCAGGTTTATCCATTGGTAACATACAGGAATACCCCTTTCATGATTCTACCTTGTAATCTTAACTCCGATTTTCCCTTTAAAGGAATAACTTACAAATTCAAGAATAATCCTCAATAGTCCTTTCTTATTTCACAATCTGGCCCTTTAGTGGAGTAACTTTATTGCTACTCAACAGTTCCTTAATCCGCCTTTCAGTTCAGATCCTCTTTTCACTATAAAAACATCCCTTTAGATAAACAGATCCAAAGGGACAAAACATCGCGTCTTTTTTATAAACACTGTGACTTTATTTAAAAGAGACATTAAAAATATTCTTCAAATCCTGGAAGCATAAGTTTGCCGCAAACAAAAAGAACCATAAGCTTGCCGTTCCGGCAAACTTATGGTTCATATCACAGATGATGTTAGGCAAGTAGTAAAACACGGTTACTATCATAAAGTGGATCAAAGGCAAATAAAAAATAATGTTTCATAAAAGTGCTCGTAGATATATCTAAGAGCACTTTTTATGATGAAGTTACTGGATTTTTGGAGATGATGAATACCAGCTGTTAAATAGTAATATATTCATTTAGCAAAAGAATCTAAATAGAGCCTTTTTTTCGAGTATGCTTAATATTTACAAATTGAGAACAAGTTTTACAAAAGATACAAAATATGATGCCGAATATGGATGGTATTGAGGCGTGTATGAATTTCAGGGAAGACCGCAATATGCTTATCATTATGCTATCTGCAAAATCAGAGGATATAGACAAAATTCAGGGTTTAGCCTCAGGTACCGATGATTACTTATCAAAACCGTTTAACCCATTGGAATTAATCGCTAGAGTGAAGTCCCAATTAAGAAGATTTAAAAAATACAATACGTCAATAGAACATAATAAAAGCATTCATTTTGATCTTCTTGGCTTAATCAGTTGTCAGTGGCTCAAAAAAAGGAATCATGGTCTTACCCCTTTTAGATAGCCCTAATGGGTATAAAATTTATAAGTTTTTTAGTTAATATGTAAAATGGATATTATATTTAATGAAGCGCCCTGTAAACAGGGTGCTTTTTCAATTATATCCTATCCTACTCCTCCAATTGGAGAATCAACATACTATTTTAAGTAAAGAAAAAAAGATGGATACCATCTCTATTACGTTTATTAATTTAGAAACAATAAATATACACTTTAATGGATACTTATTGCGTTTTAGGGAGGATATAAGATATCATCTTTTTTAAATAAGTAAAATATAAAACACTAAACGAACTTTAAAAATTACACCTAAATTAAAGGAGATTACGAAATGAATACAATCATGATTGTAGAAGATGATATGAAAATCGCTGAATTACTGGGAACTCATATAAAAAAATATGGATACCAAAGTGTTATTATAGAGGATTTTGAAAATATCTTAGAAATATTTCAAAAGATAAAACCAGATTTAGTGCTATTAGATGTAAATTTACCTAATTTTGACGGTTATTATTGGTGTCGCCAAATACGAGCTATTTCTACATGTCCAATTGTATTTCTATCTGCAAGGAGTGGAGAAATGGATCAAGTTATGGCTTTAGAAAATGGCGGTGATGACTACATTACGAAACCTTTTTATTATGAAGTTGTAATGTCTAAAATCCGTAGTCAACTCAGAAGAGCATACGGTGAATATGCTCCCAAAGTAAAAGAACGAATAGTTGAGCAATCAGGACTACACCTGTTTCCAGAAAGAATGGAACTTCAACTAGATAATAAGACAATTTTACTTACTAGAAAAGAAACAACTTTATTGGAAATATTGATAACAAAGTCTCCGCTCCTTGTAAAACGTGAAGTGATTTTAGAACAACTATGGGATAGTTCATACATAGACGAGAATACATTGAGTGTAAATATAGGTAGAATTAGAAGGAAATTGCAGGATTTAGGTATTGAAAACGCACTGGAGACAGTTCGTGGTGCTGGATATCGATTGCATGCTACTTGGGAGAAGGAAGGGAAGGAATAATGAAATTATTTTTACAAGAACATATTCCACTCATTTGCTATACATTTGCCCAATTGCTTATCATTCTTTTTATATATTGGTTCGATGGTTATCCACATATTTTGACAGCATTATATTCTGTATTTTTGGGTATTTTTTTATTAATGGGTTATTTAATATATCGTTATTATAGTCATCGTTCATTCTACAAGCGTCTATCAACACCAATGGAAGCTTTAAATGAATCAATAAAAGATAGTGATTTGACTCCCTTATCAATGGCCTTAGAAACATTACTACAAACTCAATATCAATATTATCAAAACAAATTAAAAAAATGGGAACGAAAACAACAAGAACAAATGACTTTTATGAATCAATGGGTCCATCAAATGAAAACACCTCTTTCTGTTATTGAGTTAATTACACAGGATGCAGATGACTCTCGATTTGACAGTATTAATGAAGAAACGGAAAGAATCAAAAAAGGATTAGAAATGGTCTTATATGTTGCTCGTCTAGAAACATTTGAACAGGATTTTCATGTGGACAGATTGCAGTTATTAGGAATGATTGATTCTGCTATTCATGAAAATAAACGTCTATTTATACGTAGTTATGTGTATCCAGAGGTAAAAGTAGATCCGAATCTTATTGTAGAAACAGATAAGAAATGGTTTCGATTTATACTCAATCAAGTACTGTCAAATGCAATAAAATATTCATCAAGTAAGAAAGAGAAAGTAATAGTATCGGCGTATTCAAAAGGAAGAGCAATTATTTTGGATGTAACAGATAATGGAGTGGGTATTCCTACCACTGATTTACCTCGTGTTTTCAATCCATTTTATACTGGAGAAAATGGTAGGAAATTTAAAGAGTCTACGGGAATGGGATTATATCTTGTTAAAGAAGTATGTGAAAAATTAAATCATAAGATTGAGATAGAATCTGAGGTGGGTAAGGGAACAAATGTTAGAATCATATTCCCATTTGCATCTCGTTAACCGATGAAAGGTGTACCTTTCATCGGTTTTTTCTTTTGAATCTTACAAACTTGTTAGATAAATGTTAGGGAAATCGATATTAGACATACTATATATAGGTTACACTTCATGTATCGAAAAGAGAAATGGAAGGTGAAATACTTGTGGAGATACTACATGTTTCAGATTTAGGGAAAGTTTATCCAGGGAAAATTTCTTATACAGCATTATCCCATATTGATTTAAAAATAAACAAAGGTGAATTTGTAGGAATTATGGGACCATCTGGGAGCGGTAAAACAACGCTTTTAAATATGGTGTCTACTATAGATGCACCAACATCAGGAGAAGTATTAATCCATGGAGAAAATCCATATCTGTTATCTCCAGATCAGTTGTCTTTATTTCGAAGACGTGAATTAGGGTTTGTTTTTCAATCATTTAATCTCCTTAATACATTAACAGTGAAAGAAAATATTGTTCTTCCACTTACACTTGATGGTGTAAGCCCTAGAGAAATGGAAGGGAAAGTTGAAGCTATTGCTAAAAAACTAGGGATAACTGAAATATTAGATAAACGTACGTATGAAATTTCAGGTGGGCAGGCACAAAGAACAGCAATCGCGCGTGCTACTATTCATAATCCAAAATTATTACTTGCGGATGAGCCTACAGGAAATCTGGATTCAAAATCTGCTTGTGATGTGATGGAATTATTGACAAAGCTTAATAAAGAAAATAGTACAACGATGATGTTAGTCACTCATGATGCAATGGCTGCCAGTTATTGTGATCGAATTGTGTTTATCAAAGATGGACAGTTATACAACGAGATTTACTGTGGAGATAATCGTAAAGTATTCTATCAAAAAATTCTAGAGGTTTTAGCATTATTAGGAGGAAATGCACATGACTTTTCGGCAGTTCGCGCTTAACAACATCATTCGAAGTAAACGAACATATATGGCTCATTTTTTTAGTAGTACATTTGCTATTATGATTTTCTTTACTTATGCACTACTTGCATTTCATCCTAATTTACAAGGGGATCTTGCTGCCAGTGTAACAATCAATACATTTGCAAAATCAGGATTACAGATATCGCAGGGATTAATATTTTTCTTCTCATTCTTCTTTATCCTATATTCTGTAAGTGCATTTTTAAAAACAAGAAAAAAAGATTTTGGGATACTAATGCTGCATGGGATGTCACGTTCACAACTGAATACATTAGTATTTATTGAAAATATAATAATTGGCATCGTTTCTATTTTAACAGGAATTACAATTGGATTGGCGTTCTCTAAGTTTATCTTAATTATGAGCAACAATCTATTAATGATTGATAAAGGACTCCCATTTTACGTACCCTTTCAAGCAATTGGAATAACATTTGGAGCTTTCTTGTTGCTCTTTTTATTTATTTCTCTATTTACTTCTCGACTAGTAAATGTAGAACAACTAGTTGAATTAATAAAAGCAGAGGATAAGCCAAAGCCAGAACCTAGAGCATCCTTGTGGTTATCCTTATTAGCCCTCATTTGTATTGGACTAGGATATGCGGCTGTTTTCCATAGTGTTAAAGCAATACATTACAAGGATATAAATTATTTATTAATCATGTTGGCAATAGGGGTGAGCTTTGTTGTACTTGGGACTTATCTTTTATTTACACAGCTCAGTGTGTATGTGCTACGTACATTAAAGAAAAGAGATAATATTTTCTTTAAGAAAACAAATATACTCACCATCTCAGATTTAGTGTATCAATTAAAAGATAATGCAAAAATGTTTTTTATGGTCACAATTATATCAGCTGTTGCCTTTACTGCAGTGGGGACTTGTATGGGGTTAGGGAATTCATCCATGGCGGAATCGGATAGTCCCTTTGCATTTACTTATCAGTCTAATAATAAAAATTCTTTAGAAAAAGAGCATCTAAAAAAAATAAAAAACGAACTCAATAATAGTGGGTTTAATTTCAAACAAGTAACTTATTCAATAAAACAAATTCCAGATACCATTTATAACAGTAATATATTATTAAGCGTTATAAAACTAAGTGATTATAATAAGTTAGCTGAGGCATTTGGTTTTGAAAAAGAAAGTTTAAAAGAAGAAAATGATAGTTTTGTCATTCCTTCAAGAAAAGTAACTAAAACAAAATCTAATCAAAATAACTATCGATTGTCGCATAGAAATATAAAAATAGATATGCATGTAAATAAAACACTAACGCCAAAAGAACTACAAGATACAAGTATAACGACAGTTATTATACCAGATGCTGTATATAATAAAATGATAGTGGACCCAGAGGATCACCATAGTGAATCCACTATTAATGGTTTTATTGTGAAGGATTGGGAGAAAACGCAAAATGTTGCAGAAAAAATTATATCTGCAATTCAGAAAGATAATGAAGGTATAAAAGAGCCTATAGTATACAACGAACAATATACATTCTTTTCTTTAATTTCTAAATGGATAGTGATGAAGCAAGGTTTTGGACTTGCATCCATCATGAGTGTATTAATAGGGATTGTTTTCTTTACGTTTGCTGCAAGCTTTTTATATTTCCGATTATACACAGACTTAGAACGAAATCAGCAGCAATATAAAATGATAGCAAAAGTTGGTTTAAGTAAACCTGAATTAAAGAAAATTGTGTCACGTCAACTTGCATTACTATTCTTTTTACCCATTGTAATAGCAATTACACATAGTGCAGTAGCTTTTACGGCCTTACAAGAATTAGCCGATTTTTCAGTCTTGGGTAGTTCAATTATGGTATTAATTTGTTTCTTAGTTTTGCAAATTATATACTTTTACGTTGTTCGTGCTCAATACTTGAAAAAAATGTATAAAACAATTTTTTAATTCAAATATAATTAAACGAAGGAGAATATAGGTTGAAAAAAAGACTTGGATTATTAATAGTATCTGGTATTTCGATTGCCATGTTAGGAGCATGTTCATTATTTGGTACAAAAAATTCCCCAGCAAATGGGCTTTCAATAGAGGTAGAGCAGTTAAATGAACAAACAAGAAATTCTATTATAGACCTATACAAAGATATAACCATATCACAAGACGAATTCAAAATAAAAGAGGGTAGCATTGATAATAACAAACTAAACATAAAGCTCCCAACACAGTTTGGGGATGCTGGGGCGGATACTCCTAGTAATTTACTATTTATTAGTAGAACAACTGCTGAAAAAATGGTCAAGAAGGGGCTTATACTTGAAAGAGATAATAATCAGGGGGACATATCTTCAGATCCTGTGGATTCATTACCAAAATCAAAAAAAGGTGAAACTATCTTATTTGCAAATAAAGAATATAAGGATTTAAAAGAAATAACATATGATGCGAAAAAAATGAGTACACAATACGCAGGTGATGTATGGCTAGCGCCATATCGTGGTGGATCCAAAGTAATCCTATTAATAGTAGATGATACATTATTTAAAGAAATAAATGGGAAAGAAAAGACTAGACAGATCCTATCTTTTAATAAATCTTTTGGGAATCTTAATTTAGTCAATCAAGGGAAAGCACCAGAATTAAAAAAGGAAATAGATAAAGTGAATAAGGCTTTAGGCACTGAGGACAAGGGAGCCGTTCATTTTGTAAATATTACAGAAAATTAAAAGAGTAGAAAATGTTTAGAAGATATTAATCATCTTTGAAAAATGATTTATTGATTTTTCAAAGGTGATTATTTTTAAGGATAAAAATAAGTGGACCTGATTTTTTAGTCATAATAAAAAATTTAAAACTTAACAAGTACGCTCACAGACTGAATTAGAAATGAAAAAATTGATTGGAATGATTTATGTTAATCGTGATAATGAAAGTAATGGATCAATTAAACGATACAAAAAAGATTTGTTTCATTGGTATAAGTATATAATTCAAACAAATGGCGAAATTATTGTTTGATAAAAAACATTTTAGACTATTAGGGGTGCGGAAGAGATTCTGCCTATAAGGCGAAATTATTTACAAAAACAGTTAAGAAGACCTTATGTTATATTTTAGAGAAAGCATTCGTAGCGGATGCTTTTTTCTTTTTTTAACTGTTTAATTGCTATAGGATAAGCCGGATTCTTATCGATTGTTATCACACGTGGCTTTGAAACATAAAAAGACCGCAAAGCTTTCTTGAAAAAGTGCTTTGCAGCCTTTTGGTCTCTTGTTTTGCTTAGACAAAAATCGATTGTGCTTCCTTTCGAATCAACAGCACGGTACAGGTACAGCCATTGTCCTTTAACTTTTATATATGTTTCATCAACTTTCCAAAGATCATTGTTTTGCTGCAGGTGATGACGAATTCGTTTGTCCAATTTAGGTCCATACTGATGAAACCAACGCATAATCATGGTATGAGAAATGATAGCGTTTTTTTTCTTATCTTTCTATGCAATCATAAACCATTTATCTCGAAAAAGTGAGTGGGGAAGAGAACGAATGAAAATCATAACGCGTCAGCTTATGTCAATGATATTCTTGTCTTTAATTAAATTAGTCTTTATATCTATTCATAGTGTGTACTTTATACTGTCCATTGGCGTTAATTACAATGGTAATATAAAAAAATAAACAAGGGAACAAATGAAACTTGTATCTTGTCTATATATTGAAACCATAATAAAAGTGAGGGCAGTTTTTATGTTTATTCAAATAAGTTTGAGGTGTGAAAATGGAACAGACGTTTATTGAAAAGTGTAATCATGATGAGCTGGACTATGTTATAAAAGACTATTGGCAAGATGTATGGAATTATTCATTTATTATTACGAAAGATCCACATTTATCAGATGATATCACGCAAGATGTATTTATAAAGATGTTTAAAAATTGGAATTCATTTCGAAAGGAGTCATCTATTAAAACGTGGATATTAAAAATCACAAGAAATACGGCAATAAACTATTTGAAATCCTCTTATTTTAAAAGGATATCTTTAATAGGATTTTTTAGTGACGATAAGCAATCCCTGTCAGCAGAACAAGAATTTTTTAACCAAGAAGAGATGAATGAGGTGTGGAAGGTTGTATTAAAACTACCTAAAAAGCACCGTGAAATAATTATATTGGACGCAAAATATGAATTATCATATGAAGAAATGGCTGAAACATTAGGAGTATCAATTGGAACAGTCAAATCTAGATTAAGCCGAGCAAGAAGTAAAGTTTCAAAACTAATAGGGGAGGGTAGTAGTGATGAACAGTAAAAAAAATCCTGACTGGTATAGTAAATTGAAAAAAGGCCCAATGGAGCATCGGAAAGATGAAGAAGAATTTATTTATAAAATAAAGCAATCGGTATATCAAAATAGTGAAGTGGATTCTGTAACAAATAAGAGACCATTTCGTAAAAAAGTATTGCCTGTTGTAGTTGTGTTGGTTTGTACAATGTTATTTTTTATTGTTCAACAACCTTGGCCGGATGATAATAAATCACCGGTAGAAAGTAGTACTCAAATTAACCCTAAAACAAAAGATGAATCTGCTCAAGATCCATCATTAAAACAATTTATGAATGATTTATATCAAAGCACAAATTCAAAAAATGAAAATGACCTGTATAAAGCGTTAAATGATGAAGTTCTATTTAAAGGGAAGAGTTATAAGAAGGATGAATTGAAGTTTGATGAAGATATTTTTCATGAGTTGCAAGTTGCCCTTGCAATGGGGGGAGAATTTGTAAATGATAAGAAGAAAGTTTACAAAGTGCCAAGTGGAATGACAGAAAGTAATCAATCAAAGCAAGAACACTATATATATGCAACTGTTACTGGAAACAAAACGAAAATTTTAGCTGAACCAAAACGAGAATCAAAAGTTTTATATGAAGTATCTAATGAAATGGTAAAAGCTTGGATCCCGGAAAAAGTGCAAAATGATAGATATATTAAAATATCGACTATTAACGGTGATACTACTGGATATGTACAAAAAAAGTACGTGTTAACTGATATTAAATATTCATTTATGCTCGAAAAGAATAATGAAGGTATATGGAAAATAATAAATATAGATTCTATATGGTAAAAGAGGAAGGTTCACTTTTATGAACCTTCCTCTTTGTTTTTATTCTCTTTTTGAAGTGTATGCCAGAACTCTAAAACTTCTGCTGTAACGAGAGCAGCGATGTTTTTTTCTGAATTACTACCAGGAATAACGACAGAAATGGCGATTTGTGGATCTTCGGTAGGAGCATATGAAATGAAAAGAGAATGATTTATCATTCTTTCTTGCTCATTGGGAGAACCTGTACTACCCGTTTTACCTGCGACATGAAAAGGTAAATTTTTAATTTCTTCTATATTTTGACTCATTCCACCTTGCACGACACGCCAAAATTCCATAGGATAACGGTTTGAACTTTCTAAAATGGGTTTAAACTTTTTTGTTTCCTTACCGTCTTGACCAATAGTAGCACCTACAATTTGAGGTTTGTATTTATCACCTTTACTTGCCAAAGTTGCTGCATATTGAGCGAGTTGAAGAGGAGTATGCACTTCATTTCCGCCCCACGAGGCATTTAATAAAGCGGAGATTCCATTTTCAAACTTATTAGAAGGATGGAATTCATATTGTCCGTCTTCTTCAAAGGGTAAATCAATCCCGGTTTTAGAACGTAGGCCGAATTGCATTAAATAATCTGTCCATATATGTGCCACTTTCTCTACATTTCCATTATTTTGGTTAAATAATGGTAGAGCTACTTTTGCTGTCATAAATGTATTAGATGAATTAATGATAGCTTGCCTCGGTGTAATCTCACCTGTGGGCGTTCCAGGTGCATTTGTAATGTTATTTTGATTATCATACTGAAAAGTACCTTTATCTAAATAAGTATCTTCAGGTTGAAAAAGCTTTTCGTTTAATCCAATTAAAATAGTAAGTGGCTTTATAGTAGAAGCCATATTTACATAAGATTCACCATACTTTAATTTTTGAATTGCTTTATTTTGCGAAAGTGATTTTATGTTATCTATTTTAGTTGATACATGTGTATGTAATATATTTGGATCAAAAACTGCTGAGTTGGCCATAGTTAAAATTGCGCCAGTTTTTGCATCGCTCACTACAGCATAACCAGCTTTAGCATCAGGTGTTTTCTTAATTTGAGATCTTAATGCTTCCTCTGTTTTTTGCTGCAATTTAGAGTCTAGGGTTAGCCGGACATCTTTTCCTTTTTGTACGTTTTGAATGTTCCAGAAGAAGTTTTTATTACCAATCTTAAAAATAAGAGTTTTTCCTGATTTTCCTTTTAAATCATTTTCATATTGCAGCTCAATCCCACTTTTTCCAACAAGCATATGCTTTGAATTAAGGTCATTTTCTACATACCCAACTACCTGTGAACCAATTTCCTGTTTAGGATAATATCGAATCCATTCGTCTTCAATTATTACATTATTAGGTTTGTTTTTGTTTATGAATGCAAGTTCATCCTCAGTTATATCAGAGTATAACGGTATATCATTCATAGTTTGCTTTTTACAAGATTGTTGTAATTGTGATTTTATGTCCTCTACCGAAATGTCATGTTGAAATTCTTTTGAAAATTGATTGAAAAAAGCTAATGTGTTTGATGCATCTTGTTTCGATAGCTTTTTATCATTAGAAGTGCAATATAGAGACTTAACTTTCTTATTTATAGCTAGTATTACACCATTTTGATCAAAAATCTTTCCTCTTTCAGCTGAAGAAGTTGCGATAGTAATTGAAATGAAGTTGATTTTTAATAAAATTAGTAAAATCAAACCTACAATAGAAAGAACCACAAAAAATCTCCATCTTTTTGTATGTAACATATAACCCTCCCTTATGTATCCTATTTCATCTTATAGTTAATTATTTTTTTTGTAAATGTGGAACAACCTTATTACTTAGGTTTTCTATTAAGTATTACAGCGTGAAGAAAGGAATAATTAGCATGAAAAGTTACTAACAAGTCTATTTATAAGTTTAATATGAGTCAGACAGACTATAACTTGGGTTTAGAAAACAGTTTTAAAGTGCTTTCTAAAAGACAATACAAATTTTTAACGATTATTATTTTATAATTTATGCTTAATTAAATACGAAAATTTTCTTCAAAAGATACACAGATTGACTATGTACTGTTTATATCAGGAATGTAACGAAACATAAGCACAATATGTACAATTCTCCAACTGCGCTAGTATGGTGATTTTTATTAACGGCAAAATAACTTTTAAAATACGTAAATATGTTTATATGAGTCAATAAATTTAATAAAATCTTTAAAAAATTTTTAGATAAAATTTCTTTTTTCTTTCTATATTTATTCTATAATTTATGCATAAATATGAAAAATGCTTTTAAAAGATCCACAATTTTCTGTAGTGTTTATATCGGAAGTTTAAAGAAAAGTAAACAAAATATATTTACTTCACTCACTACACTAGTATAGTCATCTATATTAATAACAAAAGCTATAATTTACAAGGAGAACACCTTATGAGTAAGAGAATAAACGAATTAGAATCAAATGAGGACTAGCGGCTATAACAGTTATATTTGGACATTTTTGTTTAATGATAACATAATTTGGAGATGCAAATTTTCTTGTTTTGTGTATTTGCTTTTCTTGGCTTGATTGTGAGGGGGTCTTACCCCTTTTTAGTAGACAAAAAGAAAAAGACTAAGTTATCAGTGTGTTTTGATATTCAATTGGGGCACAATGGTTTAATTTTTGGTAACTGTGGAACAAATTTATTACTTAGATTGTCTATTAATTGTAATCCTAAAAATATAGTCGAACAGTAATAATGGGGTGATTTCTGCTAAAAGTAATGTGATAAGAACAATATTTAAAGTTAGATTACCTAAAAAAAGAGTTCAAAAATTTAAAGTTTACCCTACTTTTTATTTTAATAGTTCCTTCTATCCTATACGTATATATGTACAATTCTCCCACTACACTAGTATAGTGGCCTTTATTAACAGTAAAATCTACAATTTACAAGGAGAAGACTTTATGAGTAAGAGAATAAAAGAGTTAGATTCTATACGGGGATTAGCAGCTATTACAGTGGTAATCGGACATTTTTGTTATTAGCTCAAGAAATGCGCATCTTTATCGTGTTTCCCTTGTTATTCCTTCTGTTTTATAAACAGAGTTGGAAGAAAACGATACTGTTTGCTATGAGCTTTTCTTTAATTGGTATTTTCCTTAATATGTTGCATATTGGGAAAGCTGAGGGATTTTATAATGGTTATGCCGATACACTGCATTTCACATCTATGTTTATGGTCGGAATGTTACTTTTTAAGCATCAGGAAAAACTTATCCATTTATATAGAAATATGAAAAATTTAAAAAGAAATCTTCTTATCACACTAGGAATCTTTCTATATGTATACTCTACTGGAATTTTGCTGATTTCTCGTAGTGATACGGCTTTCCTATTAAAGGATTGGGGTGTCGTAATTGGCGTTAGTATACTGATTATAATGGCCATGAATAATCTAAAGGTAAAAGAAATTTTAAATAAGAGTGTATTTGTTTACTTAGGAGAAATTTCATATAGTATCTATTTATGTCATTTTCCAATCATGATGGTACTATTTAAACTTTTGTATACAAAAATACCTATCCTTTTCCTTCTTATCTTATGTATTACAATGACAATACTTTGTTCTATAGTATCGTATCATTTAATTGAAAAGAAATGTATCAATTGGGCAAAACAAAGAACAGCAAAGTTCAAAAAAAGTGTGACATTTGTAGGGGTACGGAAACGATTCAAAGAATAACCCGCTTTGAAAAAACCTCCAATTCAGGCGGTTGTTTTTTCTTTAAATTCCTATATTAAACTTTACACCTAAAAAAATAATTTTGAGTCCAAAGAGGTACGGATTTTTTATAGGAGGAGGAGTAATGTATGAAGCATACGATTAAAAAACGATTTATTATATTATTCTTTATTAGTATTTTAGGTTTAGGAACCATGTCTGTAATATTTTATGTTAAGCATAAAACCAATATTCAAAGAAATAAAGCGATTGCTACCGAACAACGTTTATTGCAATATGAGCTAACCGTGAAAAGAGAATTAGAAAAATATAATTTAGAAGGTAAAACAGCAGTTTTATTAGGAATTATGTACCAAGAGAGTAGAGGTGGGGGAAACGACCCTATGCAGTCTTCTGAATCACTGGGATTAAAGCCAAATGAAATTCAAGAGACAAGCTTGAGCATTGAACAAGGGGTCAAACACTTTGCTCAAATGTACAAATATGGAACGGAAAAAGATGTTAGCATGGAGACAATTATTCAAAGCTATAATATGGGACCAGGGTATATTGATTTTATTGCTAGTCAAGAAGTTAAACAACACTCGGAAGATTCGGCCAAAAATTTTTCTAAGATGAAAGTTGATCAAAATCCAGAGATGTACACTTGTGGTGGAAATAAAAAAAATTTTAGGTATCCATATTGTTATGGTGATTTCACATATGCAACAAGGGTGAATGAAAAAGCAAAGCTTATTGAAGAACTTCTCCGAAAAAATTCAAAGAGTAATTCAGAAAAATTATAATGTAAGAATTTTAAGATTCGTGTGAGGTATTTATTAAACCAGGTCATAGTGATACCCGTATTCTAAAAATGGTCTGACTACATGCCTGGTTCAGATGAGTTTGGAGTGACTCATGCAAAGTAGACAGGACTTAAAAAGCACTCCACCAAGTCACGAGAATTTAGGTTTTACCGTAGGTACCATTTCACGTTCAACAAAATAATATTAGGCTCATAATGTCTCCATTTAAATAAACTTTCCTTATCCACACTAATCAGTCACCCTTTAAAGTAGCCTCATCAGTATGGATAATTTTGAGAATGTTCAATATCTCCTTATTATTGTAAAATTATATTAATAAATGTTAATGTACACATAAAAAACAGGATAGTTCCTATAAGAAGTAAATACCACAATGTCTAGGGGGTTGAAATGGTGGGGAAAATAGTTTTTTTAAAAAAATTAGATAAGAAACTAATATTCATTTTATTCATATTATGTATCACCAGTATTGTTGCAATATACAGCAGTCAGCAAACCGGGCAATATGGTAACCAAAATTTTGCTATGAAACAAATGGTAAATTACGCCATAGGTTTTGTTCTATTATTAATTGTTGCCAATATCGATTTAGATCAATTACAAAAATTAGCTTGGCCGATTTATATTGTGGGGTTCATCTCAATTATCATTTTAAAGGTATTACCAGTGTCAAGTTTTACACCTGAAATATTAGGGGCAAAAAGATGGTTTAGATTTCCAATTATTGGTGCTATTCAACCAGCTGAATTTTTTAAGCTTGCCTTAATTCTTCTGGCCGCAAGTTTAGTCGTAAAACATAATGCACAGTATATGGCACGGACATTTCAAACTGATTTACTTTTGATTGGTAAAATATGTTTGATAACTATTCCACCTGCGTTACTTGTATATAGTCAACCCGATACGGGAATGGTGTTCCTATATATAGCAGCCATTGCATGTATTATATTTATGTCAGGAATCCAAAAAAAGTTAATCGTACTATGTGCAGGAATTCCGATGACTGTATTGTCTGCTTTAATATTTATATACGTAAAATATCCAGATATTTTCTTCAATAAGTTAGTTACTTTATTAAAGCCCCATCAACAATCGCGAATTTTAGGCTGGTTAGATCCATTTCAGCATACAGATCAGGGATATCAAACTCAACAATCAATTTTAGCTGTTGGTAGTGGGGGGATAGAAGGAAAAGGCCTCGGTTCTGGAAATGTTTATATTCCAGAAAAACATACTGATTTCATTTTTGCCACAATTGCCGAAGAAGGCGGTTTTATAGTTGCCACTTTTATAATATGTATATTCTTCTTAATGCTTTCCCGAATACTTATAATTGGTAATTCCGCAGATAATTTATTCGGCACCTTACTATGTGCAGGAATTGTAGGCGTTCTAATGTTACAATTTTTTCAAAATATCGGTATGATTGTGGGATTAATGCCTGTCAAAGGTATTGCACTTCCATTTTTATCATATGGAGGAAGCTCTTTATTTTCGAACATGTTAATGATGGGGCTTATTTTATCCACACGAAAAACATACAAAGAATATATGTTTTCAGTGAATCAGCACTAAATATCAAATAAGAAGTACTTATACCTTAAACTATTCGTAGAATAATACGTGATGAATAAAAAAGGTTACAGAGCTATAATCAAGTATTGTTAATAGACCGAGGGAGGAGAATAATAAACATTCTTCTCCCTTTGTCTGTAATTAGAGTTTGCATATATAAATATACGTTGTAAGGAATTGCAGGAATGAATTTTAAGGTTACAAAGGGGGAGCACGCACATTTTAACGTTTTTATACGCTAAGGGATTCTCAAAACTCCATAACGCGAGTTAAATTGAGAATCAAATTACATCTAGTTTGATTCATAAAAGATTGGCGTCATAGACTGCTGGATAAAAACACAGGGTTTTATCTCTGTGTTTCTTCAAATTTTCGTTTTTGAATATAAGCTTGAGCATGGATAATTTCTTCCTGAAGTTCTTTTAATTCTTTCATAGATTCTGTTTCAATAGTCATGTAGGTAGTAACTAAACTAATCATCATATCCATCTTCTCTACTATATTTTGAATGACCTGTACAGATTGCTCTTTTTTAGGGTGTTGTATTGCTGTTAATACATCTTCCATATAATTGTTCTTTCTTTTCTGGATATCATAAATAAACTGTTTTGTGTTTGAGTTCAGTAGTTTTTCCTCCTCTTTAGATATCTTTCTATTCTATCATATTTAAATGGGAAACATTGGATTTTGTGGAATTTACACCAGCCTAATTGCTTAACGTAATCTATATATTTCTAAAGAGATGATAAATATATATTTTTTATCAAACTTGGAACTTTATCATGATTACTGTCCAATATATATAGTGAAATCAATTTTAAGGAGGTTGCCTGTTTGGCTAGTAATGACAACATAAGCAACTGGATAGACCGTCTGTTATCCGGTGACGAAGAAGATTTTGAATATATATTTGATTTAACAATTCAGTGAATATATGACACCGTATTTGCTATAGTTAAAAATGGTTATGAAACAAATGAATTTGTAAATGAGGTTTACTTTCAACTATGGAAATCAATCTTAAAATATGATCAATCTAGGCCTTTTTATTTTGGTTAAATGGCATTGTCTATAAACAAATTAGTCAATGGCGTTTACATAAATAACTGTAGAGAGAAAAACTTTGTTATGGGGGTGTTTAAAATATTAAGTTGATAGGCAAGGGGTAGCACCACATGCCCATCAAGCTAAAAATGGATTTTCTATGAAAATCCATTTTTTTAGTTGTGCCACGATTACCGTTTCTGTTTCGTTATCAGATAAGCTCAAATTTCTTCCTCATCTTAAAGTGGAACAAATTTATTACTTAAATTGTCTATTTAGTACACTTTTTAAATATGAATATATTTCTTAAAGTGGCTTCAATAATTTTAAGTAAATCAACAGGAGAATTGAAAGGCAGGAGAATATAGCATGTTAGAAAATCATCGTTCTAGAGAGGAGCGACGACAAGTTAAAAAGAAAAAACAGCCAGCTTCTAAAAAACAAAAACCAAAGGGGAAAACTCCGTTTTTTCGTAAATTTTTAATTAGTTGTTTATTACTAGGTATTGTGGGGTTAGTCGCAGGGGTTGCTACTTTTTTCGTTATGATCAAGGACGCACCAAAACTTGAGAAAGCAAAACTTGTTAATCCGTTATCCTCAAAAATTTATGATAAAGATGGGAAATTGATATATGAATATGGGAAAGAAAAACGAACGAATATTATGTATGATCAAATTCCTAAATTAGTAGAAAATGCGTTTTTAGCGACAGAAGATGCACGTTTTTACGAGCACAGTGGCGTAGACTTTAAAGGTACTGCACGTGCAGTTTTAGTCAGTCTAAAAGGTGATTACGGCTCTCAAGGTGGAAGTACGATTACGCAGCAAGTTATTAAAAATTACTTCTTATCGATGGAAAAAACGTCAAAGAGAAAGGCGCAAGAAATATATTTAGCGTATAAGCTGGAACAACAGTATTCAAAACATGAAATTTTAGAGATGTATTTAAACAAGGTTTACTTAGGCAACCGTTCATACGGAATCGCAACAGCAGTACAAAACTATTATGGTAAGGAAATAAAAGATTTAACACTACCAGAAGTTGCGATGCTTGCCGGTTTAATGAAAGCGCCTAATAACTATGATCCAACGAAAGAACAAAATATTCAAAAGGCAACAGAAAGAAGAGATGTTGTTCTTGAATTAATGAATCGACATGGTTATATTACAAAAAAAGAAATGGATGAAGCATCAAAAGTTCCAGTAACAGAAGGACTTAAGGGAGCAACTGAACAAAAAGAAATGCCATATCCTGCGTTTATGGATGCTGTTGTGAAAGAAATTGAAAAAGAGTTGCCAGAAGCTAGTATTGGATCTGATGGTTTAGAAATTTATACAACTTTAGACCAAAAGGCTCAGGATTTTGCTGACAAGCTCTTAAATGAAGATATTATTAATTATCCAAATGAGAAATTCCAAGGGGCTTTCACATTTATGGATACGAAAACAGGAGAAGTTCGTGCAATTGGTAGCGGCCGTGGTGAAAATAAAGCTGTATTTAAAGGACATAATATTGCGATTGAATTAAATCGCTCAGCAGGTTCAACGATGAAACCAATTTTTGATTACGCTCCTGCAATTGAATATTTAAAATGGGCTACTTACCATCAAATTGATGACTCTCCATTTAAGTATTCAACAGGACAAGAAGTTAGAAATGCAGATAGAAAGCATTTAGGACCAATTACAATGCGTGATGCATTGAAGACGTCTCGAAATATCCCGGCAATAAAAACTGCAAAAGAAGTAGGAATTAATAAATCAAAAGGTTTCTCTGAAAAGCTAGGTATTACTTTTAATGTAGCACCGACCGAATCAACAGCGATTGGTACAAATGAAGCGTCTCCAACTGAAATTGCAGGTGCTTATGCGGCATTTGGGAATGGTGGTAAGTATACGAAGCCGTATTTTGTCAAGAAAGTCGTTTATCCAGATGGAAAATCAAAAAACTTTGAGCAAAAAACAAAACGAGTTATGAAGGATTTTACTGCATATATGATTACTGATATGCTTCGTACGTTTGTTTCATCTGGTTTGGGTACAACAGCCAATATAGGTTATTTAGATATAGCGGGTAAAACAGGTACAACAAACTATTCTTTAGAACAAATAGCACAATATAATCTACCAGAAAGCGCAACTCGTGATAGTTGGTTTGCTGGTTATACACCACAATATACGATGGCAGTATGGACCGGATATACAAAGGATAGTAAAGAGGATTATATTAGTAGTAAAAATACGAAAATAGCTCAATTGATTTTTAAAGAAATGATGAGTAAGTTTGCTACAGATAAGTCGCGATTTAAAATGCCGAACAGTGTAGTTCAAGAAGGTAGCGAATTACGTATTAAAGGTGAGAAGCGTGATTCTTCTCCAAATACAAAAATAGCAAATACGACTGAACCGCCGAGTGAAAATAAGCAAAAAGAAAAGCAAAAGAAACCTGAAGAATTAAAGAAACCAGAAGAGCAAAAGCAAAGTAATCTAACTAATGGAAGTGATCGTGGAAATACAACGCCAGCAACTAATGGAAGTGACCGTGGAAATACAGTACCACCAACCAATGGAAGTGACCGTGGAAATATAGTGCCACCAACCAATGGAAGTGACCGTGGAAATACAGTGCCACCAACCAATGGAAGTGGCCGTGGAAATACAGTGCCACCAACCAATGGAAGTGACCGTGGAAATACAGCGCCACCAACCAATGGAAGTGACCGTGGAAATACAGCGCCACCAACCAATGGAAGTGACCGTGGAAATACAGCGCCACCAACCAACGGAAGTGACCGTGGAAATACAACGCCACCAACTCATGGGAGTGACCAAGGAAATACAACGCCACCAACCAATGGGGATGGCCATGGAACGCTAACGCCACCAAGTAATTATAGGAATACAGAAGAGGCTCCAGCTAATAATGGATAATAAGTAATAGGAAGAAATTTTTAGGTCTGTTGCAAATTTTAAAAAAAGCATATATAGGTGGTTAATGAAGAATAATGTTCAGGAAGTAGCTGGTAATTGCTGAAGTTCATTGTATGTTGAAAAGGCAGAGCCTCTTTGTATAGTGATTCCAAATTTGTAATCCTTATTTAAAATAAGGATTATTATAGAAAAGGAGTGTCTGATGAAAAAGTTTTTAAGAGTAATTCTAATCTTATTGGTGATATTTATAGGAATTATGTTGGGATGCATAATTGTAAATAAAACATATCATACAGAGTATAAGTCTTTAAATGAAACGGATCAAAACATGTTAAAAGAACTATCTACTATTTATAAGAGTTTCGAAGAATCGAATGATAAACTTTGGAATAAAGATTATCATTTCGAAAAAAAGCCATTATTATTGATACATAGTAATAAAGATGGGGGATTCTTTAGACAAGAAGCTTATGCAGTTAATGTAAAAGGAGTAGAAAATAGTATTTTTGCTAAAGAAATAAAAGTCCCAAATTCTTTGCATCTACCTAAAGTCTATCGCTTAACTCGTTTTGATTTTAGAACTGTTTCTACCTGGATGCCTTGGAACTTTGGGACAATAAGTATTAACGATATGGATGTATTTTATTTTAAATATTATCCTAAAATGTTTGTTAATCCAGATTTATATTTTGATTTTTCGTCTTTCTTATTACATGAGGCTTTTCATGCTTATAAACAAAAAGATTGGACATATGATTCAAATGGTGGAGAGTATATTCACGAATATCCGATAAATAAAGAAAATTATGCATTAATGGGATTAGAATTTAAGTTATTAGATAAAGCAATGGTTGATACGAACCCAGAAAATATTAATCAAGCATTATATGACTGGACAATTGTACGTAATTATCGCTATAAAAAATGGCCACAATTGATTGGAGAAACAAAAACTGAAGCAATAGAAGGTTCAGCACGATACTTAGAGTATCGTTATAGTAAGTTAACTGGTGGGAAACTTATGGTACTTGCAAAGAAAGAGAAGCCATATCATGTTACTTTTATGGAGGCGTTTAACTTCATTGCTAATGGACAGGCAGAATCTCCAAGGTTTTTAGAGCGGAATATGAGATATGAGACTGGTTCAGCTCTGGAATTAAGCATGGACAGAGCAAATATTCCATGGAAAGAAGCTATTGAAGATAGTGCAACCAAACAAGGGAAGACACCCTATGAAGTATTAGATACGTACTTTAATATAAATAATACGTCTACAATTGAAAATAAGATTAAAGAAATTAAAGAAAACAATGACTATGACACACTTTTAGAACAAGGAGAAAAATTGGAGAAAATAAGTAACGAGTAAAGAAAAAAATTGAAAAAAATCTCCTTTAAAATGATATAGAATACGTAGTAATAGATGAGAAGAAGGGGGATTATGTGAAAAATAAACTAGGAGATGCTTCTAAAGAAGAAATGGAGCAGCTGAAAAAAACACAGGAATTAGAGTAAGAGAGTATCATTTAGTTATAAGCAAATAATGGCTTTTGCAAGTTTCCTGTTTTTCAGCATATTGCTTACTTGTAGATTCTCATTACCAATTACTATATAAATATTGTCTTACTGCTTATTTTTTTCTTTTGAAGAAAATTTAGGCATAAAAAACTGTACCCCAATTCTTAGACTGTTGAAGTGAACTCTAAAAGTTAGACACGAATGCTAGGCAGCTTTCTAGGCATGAGTCCAGTATTAAACGAGGGCACTGAAAAACTTGCATTTTTTATAAATAAATTCATTTTAGAGCAAGATAGGTAGTAGCTATTTGTTAATTTGAACATACACAAAAAGATAAGAAATGGTGCCGGTGGCACTTGCGTTTTCGTTTCATCCCGCATGTTGCCATAGCTAATTGATTAAGTGTAGCGGGAGAAATATATTGATATAGCTCTTCGGCAAATAAAGATAACTCTTGTTTTTAGTGCATATTTTGTTTGCAATATATCTAATGTTTAGAGAACTCAAAGAGCTCACTTTATTAAGTGGGCTCTTTGCATGTTTTAAGATGGAATTAGACAACAGCATATTAAGTATGTGAAGCATTGAAAAAGGATGCATACAAGTATTGATACACCTTAATAAATCAGAAAAAATAATTGTGTTCTTAGTGAGATGTAACATAGTACCAATTTTTTTCTATTTTCTTTATATCTTTAAAGATACTATTAAAATCGTCTTCATTTGGTTTTACATCATTAGGCGAGTAAATAAATCCAGAAAAGTTGTCTATTAGGCCACGATAAGTATAGAAGAAAACTGAAGCATTTTTCTTTTCATAGTGGACAATTACATCTCCTCCCCCCTTTGAGGTAGGTTTAAATTTTTGGGGCAAATGAATTTGGTTATTATCATAGGATACATTAGGGATTAATTTTTTATGTTCTATAAGTGCTATAACTTGTTTACGATCATCTTTGTAAATTAAAAAATCTAATTTTATATAGATTTTTGTAAAGGGGGTATATATCCAAATAATTATTATGATTAATTGAATAATTAAAGGTTTCGGATTGTTATATCTAGCAAGATGTAAAATTGATAAAATTAATACTATGAAAAACCATCCATGAATTGCTATTGAAAGAAGTGGCATAACAAATGGAGTAAGGAATTGAGTTAAATACCATTTTAAAAAGTGATAGAATATTAATACAATACCGCTTATCATTGTAATTTTGGTTAAATTTTTTTTCATGTTTTGTATGTCCTTTCACTCTTAAATAATATGTGATTTTAGTGATTGATTTTTTATTTATTCCTTGAATGCCGAATATATATCAGTTTAATAATATTTTAAACTAAAAAAGAACAAGTTAAAAATAAACTTGTTCTTTTTTTTAAAATGTATATAAATTAATATCCTTTATTATAATAATCTATGCCTACTTGAATCATTTCTTGGTCTCTAGGGTCATCAAAAAACGTTTTGTAGTATTCCCATTCCCAAGTATTGGAGAGTACCTGATAAAAACCAGCTCCACCTTTAAGTTCAATGTCAGTAAAACCAATTGCTTTACCAACATATCCATAGTGGAAGTTTCCAAGATCCTCCCCAGTTAGTGTTCTGTTATCAAATGTATATGTAGTTTTAGGCCCATATTTCAATTTATAATCCCAAGGACCTCCAGATTTCACTAATTTAGTGAAAACTGTGTATCTGTATGCTCTAGATGCAACAGCACCTTCAACAGGATTACTACTACTTTTTGCAATTTTTTCCGCTGATGCATCTATAATCTTCATACGATTCTTATTTGCCTTCATTATACTAGTAAAATCACTGGTAAGATCCGTATAAGTTGGCTTAACTCCATCACTTCCTGGACTAAAGTTATATGGTTGTAATTTTAATTGAAGCCCTAATTCTTTCTCTTGTCTTAAGGTATCTTTAGCGATTTCATCAGCTAATTTCTCCGCTTGAAGTTTTAATTCGGGAGATAATTCGTAATTTTTTATATCTTGCAATTGTTGTTCTGCTGAACCTTTAATTGAAGATTCAGTTGCTGCTGAAACTGGCGTTAAAGTAAAACTAGAAAAGAAAACACATGATAATCCTAAAACTGCAATACTTTTCTTCATGACTCCACCCCTATTAATCTAATTGTTTACCATAAATTGTATTATATTTTAAGTTAAATATATTTTCAATATATTTATTTTAATGAATTATTTGAATATTATTCTCAATATCTATTTATTTAATAAAACATTTATGGTATATTCAGGATATTAATGTAAAATAATAGAATTTAGGAAAGAGGAACATGTATGAATAAGAAGCGTTTATTTGTTTCTGTTAGCGCGCTTTTATTAGGATTTTTGTTAAGTGATCCAATTAATTCAAGAGCAGACGAAACAGTAGAAATTGTAACAAAAGAAGATGCACAAATTAAAGCAGAGTATTATTTAAAAGGTATAAGTAAAAAATCTTATCCAGAATGGAAAGAGGCTAATTTTAGTGAAAGTAAAACTTTGTATGATTTAGAGGGAAAAGTTAAAGGGTATGTATTTCAAGTAAAAAAAGATAATAAAGATTTTGGATACATTATTGTTAACAGCGATAAAAATGGTACTCCAATTATAGAGTCTACAAGGGAAGGTACTAATCCGTATAAAGGGGTAGAAGAGGGAAAAGCAATATATACAGGACCTATTCAATATTTAAAGAAAGAAAAAGAGAATGTTACAAGTATTTCAGGCGATCAAACTCTGAGCATTAAAGAAGCTAAAAAAAATGGGGAAGAAAAAGAGTTACAGCATAATAATAATAATTCCAACAAAAAAAATAAGACCTTTATGAAATTTGCACCTGCATCCGATAATGAAGAATTCAAAAAAATAGAAGGTGTACCAGATTATAATTGGTATAAAGGATGTACACCTACAGCGCTAGCAAATTTAGTTGCTTATTGGGACAAGCATGGATATCATAATTTAGTAGCAGATAATGTAAGCGTTGATCAATTGATAAGTAATTTAGCAATTGAATTAGAAACAGATGATAAAGGATCTACATACTCATCTAAAGTTGCTCCAGCAGTGTGGAAATATTTTTCTAATCTTGGATATTTCCCACAGGCTTATCAGGATAATAGTCCGTCATACGATAGATTTGTAGGAGAGATTGATATGGGGAGACCACTCTTAGTCGCTACACAATCTGACCCAATTTATAAAAATCATATGATGACTGGTGTAGGATATCAAAAAGTATTTATTCCTGAACTGAATGAAGAGTTTAAAGAACTAATTGTCCATGATACCTGGAATACGACTCCAGTAGATGTACATATAAACTATGATCAATATTCTAAATATATTTCCAATTATCAAATTATTAATCCGTTCCCAACTGGTTGGCTTACAAATTCTATTTATCAAGAGGTAAAAAAGGAACTGGAATATAATTATCTTAATGGTAGTCCGTTTGGTTTTAGAAATGATGATTTTATGGCTAAATATGATCAATCACAGACATTACGGGCTGGAGACTATTTTTTCCAAGCCCTTGCAGATGATTATGTAAGAGTTAATTTTGATGGGAACTTAATTATCGATGGATGGAGTGATAGTTCCACTGGGGTTATTCAACGTGCATTAGTTACAAACTTAAACAAAGGGCACCATTATATTACTACAGCATTCCAAGAGAATAAGGGAATTGCAGCAATCTTTTCTCACGTTGTACCCTTTGATTCTTGGTTGGCCTATTATTATAATAATAAAGATCTAGTAGGGGCACCTTATAAGTCGAAAATAATTGCACCTCAAGGCCTAGAAAAGAGCCTAATTGAAGATAATGGAAGCGGATTTCCAATTTGGGGCATTAACCCTGATAATTTCTCTGCAAAATATACAACAGTAAAGCGCTTACCTGCAGGGGATTATATAATTCGAGGAAAAGCTGACGACGGTATTCGTGTATATGTTGATGGTAAGCTTGTTATCGATCGTTTTTATGCAGCTGGCGGATTCGTTGAAGATGCTAGAAAAATTACCATTCAAGATAATGCAGCAAATGGATTATTTGGGAAGAAAAATGAGAAAGATGTACATCTTATAGAAGTACAGTATTTAGAAGAAGGCGGTAACAGTAATTTAGAGTTTAACATTGAACCATACAAAGAATCTGTGGAACACTCTACTTGGACAGCAGAATATTATAATAATACTGAATTAAGTGGTACTGCAATAGTGACTGGCGGAGAAAACTCTAATGCGAGAATTGATAAATTAAACTTTGACTGGGGGTCCAAATCACCAGGTGCAGTACAGGTAGATAATTTCTCTGCAAGATTTACAAAAACAGAGACATTTGAACAAGGAAATTATTATTTTGAAGCAATGGCAGATGATGGAGTCCGTGTATACGTAGATGATAAAAAAATTATTGATTCCTGGGGATCAATAGGAGGAAACGACGTAAGGTCGGTGACAGTACCTATTACAGCCGGGGATCATAAAGTAAAAGTAGAATATTTAGAGTTAAGTGGAAACGCTAAGTTACGCGTAGATTATAGAAAAGTAAACTAGTATTTATAAGTTTTTTAACGGAAATAAAGAGGGAAGCGATTCTCTCTTTTTTCTGTTAAAAGAATACAGTTAAACTAGCTTAAATTTTTAAAGAACTATCATTAGGAATCTTCATTCTTTTATTTCCTATTATAATTACAAATGAAAGTAAACATAGTAGAGGAAGAGTAAAGGGAATGTTTAACTGTATTAGATATATAGGAATTGCTGTAGGATTAATTGTTTTATGGTTAGTATTAACAAATTTCAAACTTACATTTGTATTTTGTACATTCTCATAATTTCATCTTGTTCTTTTTTGCTTGCTTATTTGAATTAGCAAGAGATTTATTAAAATTATACTAAATAAAAGAATCTGTTCAAAATAAAGGGCTAGTCTATTGTAAGGTGTATTTTTGTGAATAAAGTAAGTTGAAATTCCATTTTATAGTGTATCTAAGTAATTATAAAAGAAATAAGATGAAGTTAAAAAATGAAAAAAGCGTAGTTAGGTTTTATTCCTACGCTTTTTTTATTTGATAACAAATTTATTGCTACTATAAATTTGTTATATAAGACTTTACAGCTTGTAATAAAAACTCTTCTTGCCCCATACCAGATTCAGCAGCCATTTGAATTACTTTTTGCTTAAATTCATGATCTGCATGAAAAGTTAATGGCTCTACATTACTTTTAAAATAAATACCTTCAACATGAGGGAGTATTGAGCCTGACTCCATATGAGAATGTAAATACTTAATCTCTTCTTGGAACTGTAATGGATCTACCTGTAAAACAAATGGTTTAATTTCCAATCTGATGGTATCTTGTGTAGTAGTCAATCGCATATTTGTGACACCAAGCTCTTTATAAAATAAATTTATTAGATTATAAGTTATAGAATTAAATAATTGTGGCTTTTTAAATGTAAAAGATAAATATCCTCGCTTCGTAATCACTGTGTGTTTTTTGAAGGGGGCAAGGGAATAATCATGTTCTTTATAAGCTGATAATGAGAAAATTTCTTCATCTTCTGTAAGAACCTTTCCATCGAATCCATTAATTTCTATTACCCTAGCTTTTTTTTCTGTATGTTGCTGTATTAATAGTTGATATAAATAAATGTCTGTATCCTTAATCTTAGTAATGAATGTTTTACGTTCTTTTGTTGTAGCTTTTTCATAATTAAGCTGGAAATTTTCTAGTTCTTCTTCATCAATGACATATACTTGTTTACCCCGCTTTTCTACCATCGTGGCTTTTAATTTTCCGGATTTAATATATGTAAAAATAGTGGAGGGTGCTACGTTTAGAATTTCTGCTGCTTTTTTTGTACTTAATCCTTTTATTTCATCGTTATTCATTAACCGTTCAATATCTTCTAAATAGAATATTTTACTTCCGAATTGCTTCCAATTATCTTTATATACACATTCTATAAGACCTTCTTTTTCTTTTTTTAAAATGGTCTGAACGGTAACTCCCATTAAATCTGCTGCTTCTTTTGTCGTTACTGTAGGTTTTGTGATAAACAGTAAATCTTGTGTCATGAAAGTATACCTCCTTATTTACTCACGATAATTAATAAATTATGTATATATCATATCAGATTCTTAATTAGATATAAAATAAGATTTAAATATAAAATAAAATATCATAAAACAAATATGTTAATGTGCTTTATAATTTTATGTAAATGAAAGGCAAAGTTAAATGTCTATTAATATGTAGATATTTTATTAAGTTGTATAAATTAACGTAACATGTTTATCTATTCAATAAAAAATTATTAGAAATTATATGCATAATTAAATATAGAAGAATATAGACTTATTACAGAAATAATATGATTATTAATTTCTATAATTGATGTAAGTGATATTAAAATCATAGTATACTTAATAAACATACTAAAGATTAAAATCTATACAAGAAGAGGTGATGTATAGGTATGGATGATAAAAGTCAAAATGAAATTTTACCTATTTTAAAAAGTCAAAGAGAATTTACAAATATATATTTAAATAAAATAAAAGGTATATCTTCATTTATGTATAACAATCGTTATATGAATGATTTAGAACAAAAGATAGAGGAGGCAGAAAAAAAAGGAAAGGGAAAATATGCATTTCTAGGTGATCTTGAAGTGATATATCATTTTGTAAATTTACAAAATGATATGGATGAAAAGAAAAATAGAAAGGATGATACAAAAAAGAGTTATGTGTCTGAGATACTATCATTTTGCGAATGTATGGTACAGCATGCAGAAGAGTTTGAAGTGAATGGGGAAGAAGTTCAGCGAAATGCTTCCTTATTAAAAACATTACAGCCTTGGCATATTCGTAAATATAATTACTGGTTAAAAAATATACAAAATGGTCGAGCTGGGAATACGTATGCTGTTGCAACTTTGGCGAAGAAAACGGTATTGATTCGTTCTTTTTTTAAACATCTTCATGTATTCGGGTATATTGAAAAACCACTTCATGAAGAATTACAGCGTGCAAATGTAAATGAAAAAGATCGGCCGAATCGAGATTTATCCTATGAGGAAGTCATGAAAATATTAGGTTTTTATAAAGAAAGAGGACATTTAATAAACTATACAATAATACTTGCATTAGCTAGTACTGGTGCACGTATTCAGGAGTTGTGTACTGCAAGAGTAAAAGATTTACACTATGATGGAAAGTATTGGTTAAAGGTTAGGGGGAAAGGGGACAAAGTGCGTGAACTTTTCGTTTCAGAACATTTATACCAATGTATTTGTGAGGTGAGGAGAAGAAGGGGGTTCCAAACGGTATTGGAAAAAGGGGATGAGAGTCCGTTATTTATAAATCAAAGAGGAAGTGCATATAACTCTAAAACACTATCAAACCAAGTAACAGATATGATAAAGAAGACAAACTTAGATTTCTTACAATATCGTGAAAATCCAGTAACCGCACATACATTTCGACATGCTTTTGCAATTATGGCAGTAGAACAAGGTAATGCAGATTTATATCATTTAATGCAAACACTTGGTCACGAAAATATTCAAACCACAAAAATATATTTAGAAAAGCATATGAAGCGTAAAAATAACGTTGGATCTAATTTCGCTGATATGTTGATATGAGTTTTATAGTGAGAATCAACTGTATTTAATTATGTATTTTTTACACAATTAAATACAGTTGATTCTCATTTAATTTTAATTAATATGAGCGTTCATCAGACTTAATTAAAGATAAAAAAATACTTCTATTATATACAAAGTTATCCATAGTGAAAAAACACATAAAAGTACATAGAGTCAAGTAGAATTGTTAAATATAATCTCTATGAATAGTAAATGATAGATTTGATTAAATATAGAAAAACCAGGATGATTTTAAAAAGTTATCCTGGTTTTTTGAATGAACATAATTAGTAGGTTATCTTGTGCAAATTATAAGTCAGTAGAAAATTTCCTTATTTCAAGATTAATATTAGTTTATATTTTTAGTGGTGAATTTTTAGGATATATGAAACTATTTTTCGTTGGAAGTATTTATTTGATGGGTGGCTATAGTGCTATACTTCTTATTCATAACTATATAAATCCAACCAATAACTGATAAGATAACTGGATAGAAAATAGCCCAACCACTAAATGAGTATACAAAAATACATATAATTAGAGATAGGAAGGCCATCCACCAACCTATATCACGCACTTTTAATAATTTAAGAGCAGCTAGCATTGTAAAAATATATGAGGTAATAAATATTACACTAGGACCTTTAAGAAGCATTTCTAAATTTGGTCGTGCCATACCATAAAAGATTAGAATACAACTAAAAATGCCTCCTAAAACTAGTAATACCCTAGTTGGAGTTTGAAATTGAGAGTGTAACTTAGCAAAGAAGGAAGGGAAATGTCCTTCTCTAGCTTGAGCGTAAATCATTCTTGAAAAACCTGCAATGTTAGCATGTACAGCACTAAACGAAATAAAAATTGCTAAAATAGTTGTTATATATGTACCTATTGGTCCTAATCCTTTTGATATTAGAATACTAAGGGAAGCTATCTGATCCTTATCACCATATGAGTGGGTCCCTATTGTTACAAAAGATATTGCAATGTACATAATGGAGATACAAATTGCTCCTAAAAATAAACTAATCGAAATATCCTTAGCGGGCCTTTTAAATTCTTCAGCTAATGGGGTGATCATTTCCCACCCTACAAATGAGAAGAAGATAATTACAGAAGAAGCGCCAACGGAAGACCACCCGTTTGGTACAAATGGTGTAAAAGAACTTAATTTTACATATGGTATAGAAACGATAACAGCGACAACTATTAAAAGTGAAATAATACAAATTACAAACACACTAACTTTTGATGATAGCTCGATACCTTTTATATGTAAGAGTAAAGAGGTAATTAAAATTAATGCTGCAATTCCTATAACACTAAGATTGCTTATTGGAAAAACATATCCAATATAATGGGCACCTGTTAAAGCAATAATCGGTACTCCAATAGGAATAGAACCTAACATAATCCAGCCTAGGATGGCACTTGTATTTGCATTAAATGCCATTTGAACATAAGCTGTAATTCCTCCAGCACTAGGAATCATTTTAGCAAGACGCGCTAGAGTCGCTACAATAGGAAAAGCTAATATAGACATGATAACCCAAGATAAAATTGAAGCTGGTCCAGCGCTATTTGCAGTAATTGAAGGTAAAATAAGGATTCCACAACCTAACACAGCTCCTATGGTTAATGCGGTTCCCTGTACCCAAGTAATTGAGCGTTTCAATGATTGTTGTGTCAAGATACTCAGCCTCTCTTTCATTAATTGATATTAATTATATAAAGTTTTAAAAAAGGATAACATGCTATAATTTATGTATTAATTATAATTTTCTTAAAGAATTTAAGAATTATTAAATGTTTTCTTAATTAATCAAGGGGAGGCCCAGCAATGGATGATACAGATTTAAAGATTCTTTCTCATCTTCAGGAAAATGCACGTTTAAGTATGGTTGAAATAGGAAAACTGGTAGGTCTGAGTTCCCCTTCTGTCACAGAGCGAGTTAGAAGACTAGAAGAACAAGGGGTAATTATAAGTTATCGCACAATTGTTAATCCGAAAGGATTAAAAAAACATATTACTGCGTTTGTTTTGATGGAACCAAGGGATTGCAACAAATATAAAAAGTTTGCAATGGAACATTCAGATGTGGTTGAATGTCACCGTATTGCCGGTATGTATAGTTATCTAACAAAGGTAGTGACGGAATCTGTACATACACTCGAAGACTATATCAATTTGTGCTTAGAGTATGGAAAGCCTACAACCTTAATAGTGCTTTCTTCTCCAGTAGAACATAAATCATTTTTTACAGAGAGTGAAAAACTTTAATTACATATGAGCGATTATTCTAAATAAAAAGCGTAAAATTAATACCTAATGGGAAATAGAGTCCTATTAGGTATTAATTTTCAGAAAATTATTTAGAAAATTTAGATAAAAAATAATATTTGACATATTCTTACTTTCGGTGGAATAATGAACATTGTATTTTAGAAAAATTAAATTCTTAGTTAATTGGAGGTAGGATTATTATGAAATATGCAGTGCTTACAAATGACTTACAGTACGATTTGGTTAATAAAAATGAGGATAGAATTGCAGCTGTAGAGGCTTTTACGCCTAAAATGGTTTCTTTCTTAGATACTATGAGAGAAAATGATGTTTCTATTATTCACCTACAGTTAATTAACTTAGAAGATGATCCGAAAGCTGAACGATATGGTGATTTTTTACCAGTCACAAAGGGATCTAAAGGTGCAGAAATCTTACCTGAGTTTCTTCATGAAAAAGATATTATTATGGAGAAAAATAAGGATAGTGGTTTTTTTGAGACAAATCTTGATGAAACCTTAAAAAAATTAGGAGTAGATACAATTATTATTACGGGTATGCAAACTCAAATTTGTGTACAAACAACTGCAGCAGATGGATTTTTCCGTGGTTATAATGTAATCGTACCAGAGGATGGAGTTGTTTCAGCGCAGGCTGAAGATAAAGAACGAGCTTTAAAATGGTTAGGTTCATATTGTGCAAAGATTATGAGTATCGAGGAAATCTGCAATTCGATTTCTAAAAATGAAGATATTTCTTTTGATGGAGTTGCAATTCCGTAAGTAAATACGTTGTAATATCACTTGTTCTATGTAGCAAGTGATATTATTTTTCAAAAATAAAAATGAAAAGGAGTTTTAACAAATGAAATTAACTAAAGATTTAGAAAATATAATTTTAGATCATGGAACAGGTGGACTATTGAGTCACGATTTAATTAGTTCAATTATTACTGCAAAACTAGAAGAAGTTCATCTTGGAAAAATGGAGGATAGTGCCATTCTTGAGGTAAGTAGTAGAAGATTGGCGATGACAACAGATTCTTTTGTTATTGATCCTATCTTTTTTGGTGAGGGAAATATAGGTAAAGTAGCTGTTTGTGGAACGGTTAATGATTTAGCGGTTAGTGGTGCAAAACCACTTTATCTATCATTGGCGTTAGTACTAGAAGAGGGTTTTCCAATTAGAGATTTGGAAGAAATATTAGATTCTATAAGAGAGACAGCGAAAGAAGCTGGAGTGTATATTGTTGCTGGAGATACAAAAGTTGTCAAAAAAGGTGAAGTAGACAAAATTTTTATTAATACAACTGGAATAGGAGTTTTTGAAGGAGATGTATCACCATTTTCGGTAAATTCTATTCAAGAAGGTGACGATATTATTATAACAGGACAACTAGGAAACCATAGCATACATATCCTTTCTATAAGAGAAGGATTAGGGTTTGAACAGAGAATAAATAGTGATTGTGCACCATTAAATCATATGATTACAGAGTTAAAAAACCATTTTGGTAATTCTATACATTGTATGCGAGATATTACAAGAGGCGGGTTAGGTACAGTTTTAAATGAAGTTTCAGATACAATTAATACTGGAATAAAAATACAAGAAAAAGATATTCCTATGTTAGCAGAAACTATTATGGCTGCCGACATGTTAGGTGTTAATCCAATGTATCTAGCTAATGAGGGGAATGTTTGTATGTTTGTGTCTCCAGAGGTAAGTGAGGAAGTAGTGAGGGTATTAAAAAATACTAAATATGGTAAAGAAGCTGCGGTAATTGGTAAAGTTACTCAAATACAAGAAAGACAAGTGCTAATGGAAGCAAAATCAGGTGAATTGAAACTCATTGAGTTATTATATGGGGCAGAATTACCTCGATTATGTTAGGAGACAATTTATGAAAAAAGTAATAAATATGTTTATAAAAAAGTATCAAGTTAAAGGCATTGTACAAGGTGTTGGTTTTAGACCTTTCGTATATAGAATAGCAAAAAAGTATCAACTAAACGGATGGGTGTTAAATGATTCAAATGGAGTGTTAATAGAAGTAGAAGGGGAACAAGATAATATTACTCATTTTATTCATGATATAGAATTTAATTCCCCAGAATTGGCTTATGTGCAAGAGGTTAAATTGATAGAAGAACAAGAATCTGACAATCGTTATAGCTCTTTTAATATTTTGAGTAGCCAAAAACATAGTAGTAGGCAAACTTTAATATCTCCTGATACTTATGTATGTAATGAATGTTTAGAAGAATTATTTGATCCAACGAATAGAAGGTTTCGTTATCCATTTATTAATTGTACAAATTGTGGACCTAGATATTCAATAATAAAAGATATTCCTTATGATAGACCATATACTACAATGGCCAAATTTCCTATGTGCAAAGAGTGTGATAAAGAATACAAAGACATATTGGACCGGAGATTTCATGCCCAACCAAATGCTTGCTGGAAATGTGGACCACAAGTTCAATTGAAAACATCAGATGGTACAAATGTCCCCACTGATAATCCCATAGAAAAAACAATTGATTTGTTGAAAAAGGGGAAAATCCTAGCTATTAAAGGGTTAGGTGGATATCACTTAGTTGTAGATCCAATGAATCATGAAGCTGTAAAAGAATTAAGAAAAAGAAAAAAACGGGATGAAAAACCTTTTGCTTTAATGTCATCTGAATTAGATGATGTGAAAAATTTTGCTGAAATAACAAAAAATGAAGAAGCTTTATTAGTATCTAAAGAACGGCCAATTGTGCTATTGAACAAAAAGAAAAATGAGTATATTTCTTCAGATATTGCACCTAATAATAATACCTATGGGGTAATGTTAGCCTATACACCACTTCATCATCTCATTTTAAGAGGGAATTTTATTGCATTAATAGCTACGAGCGCCAATGTTTCTGATGAACCTATTGTATATAAAGATGTAGATGCAATTGAGCAGCTAAAAGGAATTGCAGATTATTATTTAGTACACAATAGGGAGATATTCACTAGAGTAGATGACTCTATTGTTAGGGGTATTGATTTAGATGAAGAAATAACAAAACTACAAATAATTCGTCGCGCTAGAGGTTATGTACCAAACCCAATTGATTTTAAAGAAGGGTCAACTAATGTACTTGCTTTAGGAGCAGAATTAAAGAATACGATTTGCTTAACTAAAGGTGAAAAAGCTTTTATTAGTCATCATATTGGCGATTTAAAAAACTATAAAATTTATGAATCATTTAAAAATACTATAGCTCATTTACAAAAAATCTTTGAAATCAGTCCTTCCGTAATAGCAAGTGATCTTCATCCTGATTTTTATAGTACAAAATATGCATTTGATCAAAATGCTTTACCAGTTGTACAGGTTCAGCATCATCATGCCCACATGGCTTCTTGTATGGTTGATAATCAATTAAATGGTCCTGTTTTAGGAGTTATTTTAGATGGCACGGGTTATGGTGATGATGGGAACATTTGGGGTGGAGAGTTTTTAATCGGTGATTTTCTTAATTATCAAAGAGCGGCATATATCGATTACTTTCAGCTACCAGGCGGTGATAAAGCCGTTAAAGAACCGTATAGAATCGCTTTAGGAATATTGACGCAAATATATGGTGAACAAGTCAAAGAATTACCAATAAAGCTCATTTCAGAGCGAAATAGTTTTGAACTAGATGTACTTATAAAAGTGATTCAAAAAGGAATTAATTCTCCTCTTACTTCAAGTATGGGAAGGCTTTTTGATGCTGTTTCAGCACTATTGGGTGTCCGAGAAACAATCCAATATGAAGGACAGGCTGCTATTGAGTTGGAGCAAGCGATTGATATCAATGATTCTTCCAATCCTTTATTATCATATGAAATAGTTGCTTCGAATGGAATTAGAAAAATCGATATAAAACCTATGTTTAAAGAGTTGGTATCTTTGATAATTAAAGATAAGTATACCAAGGGTGAATTGAGCTATCGTTTTCATTATACAATGGTTCAAATGATTACAGAAACCTGTAAACAAATTCGTCAAGAAACAGGGATTAATAAACTAGTTCTTAGTGGGGGAGTATTTTTAAATAAGTTTTTACTTGTAGAAGCCTATAAGTCACTTAAGGCTTGTAAATTCGAGGTTTACATGCATAAACAAGTACCTACTAATGATGGCGGAATCTCTCTTGGTCAAGCAGCGATAGCAGCTCATCGTTATAAAGATACGCATTCAGTATAAATTTACAATAGTGATTATATAACTTTTCGTTATTCTTTGTGAGTATAGTAAAAACGAAAAATTAGGAGGAGCTCTTATATGGTAGTTAGTTCAAAAATGGATATATTTAATGAACTGGAATCCCAAGTACGAAGTTATAGTAGAAGCTTTCCAACAATCTTTACTAAGTCTAAAGGATATAAATTATGGGATGTAGATGGAAAAGAGTATATTGACTTTTTCTCAGGTGCTGGGGCTCTTAATTATGGACATAATGATGAAAAAATGAAACAGGTATTAATAGATTATCTTATAGAAGATGGTATCATTCATAGTCTTGATATGGGAACAAGTGCTAAAGCGAATTTTTTAAAGCAATTTAACAAAATTATTTTGGAACCACGTGATTTAGACTATAAAATTATGTTTCCTGGTCCAACAGGTACAAATTCTGTTGAAAGTGCACTGAAAATTGCTCGAAAAGTGACTGGAAGAACAAATATCATAAGTTTTTCTAATGCTTTTCATGGAATGAGTTTAGGATCACTTTCGATAACGAGTAATCATTTTAAGAGAAAGGGTGCTGGAGTACCACTAAATAATAGTATTATCATGCCGTATGAAAATTATTTAGATTCTCTTAATTCTTTATCATATTTAGAAAAAGTATTAGGCGATAGTGGAAGTGGAGTGGATTTACCTGCTGCAATTATTCTAGAAACAGTTCAAGGTGAGGGTGGTTTAAATACAGCTAGCTCCCAATGGTTAAAGGGAATTGACAGACTGTGTAAAAAATATAATATATTATTGATTGTTGATGATATTCAAGCAGGGTGCGGACGT